>NZ_JBHWVM010000046.1:0-60485 GCF_042736805.1 Streptomyces sp. NPDC060031 | reverse complement strand
GGCCCGCCCCCCGCCGTGGGGCGGGCCACCGGCTCCCATCTGCAGGTTTCAGCTCTTTCCGGGGTGGATCTGACTGATACGCCATTTTTCCGACTTTGTAATCACATTGCTTGTCGTTTACCTTGGCTGAGGCGCGGGACAGACCGCGTCAGGATTCGCGGGAGGTGATCAGCGTGCCTAGTGGCAGTAGTCCCAAGGCGTATACGCCGCCGATCCCGCTTGACGCACTGCAGTAGCGGCCCGCCTGCCGCGCCACGGTGCGCCAGCATGCCTCCGCGACACGTATCCGGTTTCCGCGCGCCTTCTCATCCGAACCCGACGCCGTATCGGCGTGCCCTGGCACGTCCACCGGCGACCGGGCCGCGCGGCCGCTGCTACGTGCCGCGTCCCCAACTTTCTCAGCGAACACATTCACCACACGCTTACCGCCGAAGCACGTCCGAGATCCGCCGAGCGGCGACGGGTGCACACCGAGTGCCGCCCAGGACGTGCCTTGACAGGAGGAATTCCATGACCAGCACGATGCCGCCGAACCACGACAACACGCTCATGCCCGTCGAGACGGTTGCCGAGCACACCCAGAAGGTGGAGTTGCTCCGCGAGATCAACACGGAGATCCGCGGGCTGAACAAGGAAATGGAAGACATCCGGGAAATCACCGAGGACCAGCTGAAGGTCACCGTGGAGACCCGGAGGGTGAGCGCCTGGACGGCAATCGCCGTGGTGCCCGGCGCTCTCGCCTCGCTCTACGGTTCCAACTTCGAGCACATGCCCGAGCTCCAGTTCAAGTACGGCTGGCCGATATTCCTCGCCGCCCTGGCATCCACCGCCCTGGCCACCTACTTCGCGGTCAAGCGCAAGGGCTGGCTGTAGGACTGCCATCGAGCAGAGGAAGGGCGATTTACATGTCGAATAATTCCACGCACTCCAGCTTGGCCGGGCTCACCCCCAAAGACCTTGACGCGTGCTCGAATGAAGAACTGCACACCTTTCTCCAGGGAGTCCGCCGGTACCGGAAGGAAATGGTACTGCTCCACCAGAAGTCAGTGGAGCTTTACCAAGGGACCAGGGTCGCCCGGAGGGTGACTTCGTGGCTCGTGGTGTTCATGATTCCCACACTGCTGGGCGGTATCTACGCCGCGAACTTCTACCAGCCGGAAACCAAATTCGTCTGGGCCTGGCCGGCCTTCCTCCTCCTGGTGGCGGGTTCGGGCGTCGCGATGTTCACCCACCTACGGCGTAGGGGCTGCATCTAGCAGCACGGTCACGGTCGGCGCGCCCGGCCGCATGAGGATCTCGTCAGTGGAGAGTGGCATGGCTCACTGGCGGGATCCTCATGCGTTTCCCCGGCCTGCCACGCATGAGTCAGAACTCCCGTGACCCGCCCACCGATACGACGATTGCTCGGCCGTTACTGCGGCCGCCTCCCGGGCGATGCGCGTCCAGAGCCGACTCAGAGCCCTGTGGATTTGACCGGGGTTGATCAGAGATGTCATGGTCTGCTTGTCGCCAAGTCGGACATTCCGCCACTGGATCCGGCGCTCAGGCGTACTTCATTCGACGTGTGACAGGAGGTGGTCGTTGTGCTGTACGGCGATCCTCCTAGTTGCGCGCATTCCCTCTCGCGCTGAACGGCCGAGTCCTCCCTCGCCCGTGTCGCGCCCTTGGGCCGGCCCTCGATCCGCCCTGCGCCGACTTCCCTGAAGCCTCCTCCCGGGTACGCCCCCGGCGGCTCCGAGCTGCCCCGTTGCCGCGCCCCCGCACCACATTCTCGGGTTCCCCATGTCGAAATTCCGTCAGTTTCCCTCCTCCGGCGCGCTGCGCAACCCCCGCCTGCGTCCCGTCGATTTCCTCGTGGTTCTCGGCGTCATCGCGCTCTTCTATCTCGTCGTCCGGGTCGGAGCCTCGGCCGACCAGCCCCTTCGGGCGGATCAGGCGCCCGCCGTATCCACCGACCCGGGCGAACTGCCGTACTACGCGGCACGCTCCGCGTTCCGGATGTTCGCCGGACTCGTGCCGGCGGTCATCTTCACCCTGATCTTCGGGACATGGGCCGCCCGGTCCCGGCGCGCCGCCAAAGTCATCGTCCCCGCTCTCGACATCTTGCAGTCCGTTCCGGTCCTGACCTTCCTCAGCATCACCGTCACCGGCTTCATCGCGCTTTTCCCGCACTCCACTCTCGGCCTGGAATTCGCTTCGATCTTCGCCGTGTTCACCGCGCTCGTGTGGAACATGGCGCTGGCCTTCTACCAGTCCCTGAGCACCCAGTCCAAGGACCTGGACGAAGCGGCAAGGATGATGCGGCTCACCCGCTGGCAGAGGTTCTGGAAGCTGGACGTGCCCAGCGGCATGATCGCCCAGGTCTGGAACGGCATGATCAGCTTCGGGGCCGCGTGGTTCGCCCTGTCCGCCTCCGAGACGATCAGCGTCATGGGCAATGACAACGCCCTGCCCGGTGTCGGCTCTTACGTGACCCAGGCCCTGGACAACGGAGAGGGCGGCCGGGTGGGCCTGGCCATCGCCGCCATGATCACGATGGTCGTGTCCGTCAACTTCTTCTTCTGGAGGCCCGTCACCGCCTGGGCCGAGCGGTTCCGTACGGAGGACTGCGAGATCGCCGAGCAGCCGCGCAGCTGGTTCCTCACGCTGCTCCGCCGCTCCACCCTGCCCGGGCGACTCGGACAGGCCCTGCGCCCCGCGGGCGAGGCACTCGACCGTGCCATGCGGGTCCTGGGCACCACGCCCGGCCGCCTCCACCACGACCCGGTCCGCCGCAAGCACGCCGACCGCGTCTTCTACACCCTCTACACGATTGCCGTCGTGGTGATCGTCTGGCAGGCGTTCTCGTACCTCCTGGCCCATGTGCCGCTGCCCGAGATGGGCCACGCCGCACTGCTCGCCCTCATCACGTACGGCCGGGTCCTGCTCCTGGTGGCCGTCTCCACCCTGGTGTGGGTCCCCATCGGCGTGTGGATCGGGATGAACCCGAAGGTCAACCGGATCGCCCAGCCGATCGTCCAGGTCCTGGCCTCCTTCCCCACCAACTTCATCTTCCCGCTCGCCGTCATCGTGCTGGGTGTGTCCGGCATCACCCTGAACTGGGGCAGCATCGCCCTGATGGCCCTCGGCGCCCAGTGGTACGTGCTCTTCAACGTCATCGCCGGCGCCAGCGCCATCCCCGGTGACCTGCGCGAGGCAGCCGACAACCTGGGGCTCCGCGGCTGGCTCCGCTGGAAGTCCCTCATCCTCCCGGCGGTCTTCCCCCACTACACCACCGGCGCCATCACCGCGTCCGGCGGCGCCTGGAACGCCTCGATCCAAGCCGAGATCGTCAGCTACGGAACCACGACCCTGACCGCCGTCGGCATCGGCGCCTACATCCAACAGGCCACCACCGAGGGCGACTTCGCCCGCAATCTCCTGGGCGCCGTCTTGATGAGCGTCTACGTCGTCATCATCAACCGGCTGTTCTGGCGACGCCTCTACGACTTCGCCCAGAAACGCTGCGGACTGTGACCCGCCCCCACCCCACCACTCTCACCACTCCCCCCACGTCGGCCCCATCGCCGAGGAGCGATCACATGAACGCGCCCGCCACCCCCGCGGTCATCACCGTGCGCAACCTCCACAAGAGCTTCCCCGCCCCCAACGGCGGCGACCTGACAGTCCTGCGCGACATCAACCTCACCCTGCACGAGGGCCAGGTCGTCGCCCTCCTGGGCAAGTCGGGATCGGGGAAATCGACGCTGCTGCGCCACGTCGCCGGGCTCCTGGCCCCCTCCAGCGGCACCGTGCACTACCGCGGCCGGCCGCTGGACGGCCCCAACCCCGGCGCCGCCATGCTGTTCCAGTCGTTCGCCCTGCTGCCCTGGCTCACCGTCCAGGAAAACGTCGAACTCGGCCTCCGCGCGAAGGGAGTGCAGTTCGCCGAACGACGCGACCGCGCCCTGAACGCCATCGACATGGTCGGCCTCGACGGCTTCGAGAACGCCTATCCGAAGGAACTGTCCGGCGGCATGCGCCAGCGCGTCGGCTTCGCCCGCGCCCTGGTCGTCGAGCCCGACGTACTCCTGATGGACGAACCGTTCTCGGCACTCGACGTCCTGACCGCACAGACCCTGCGCAACGAGCTCCTCGAACTCCTCGCGCACCCCGACACCCCCACCCGGACCGCCCTCCTGGTCACCCACTCCATCGAGGAGGCCGTCCTGCTCGCCGACCGCATTCTGGTCCTGGACAGTGACCCCGGTGTCATCAAGGCCGAGCTCCGAGTCGACCTGCCCCACCCCCGCAACAGCCGCAGCGACGGCTTCGCAGGGCTGGTCGAGGACGCGTACGAGGCACTGACCGGCGAACGCGGCCACGCCCCGGCCGCCCCCGACGTACGTGATCCCCTGCGATCCGCGGCCCCGTTGCCGACCGCCAACGTGGAGTCCCTTACCGGGCTGCTGGAAGTCCTCGACTCCATGGGCGGCACCGTCGAGCTGGCCGCACTCGCCGACGCCCTCGCCTTCGAGGTCGACGACCTGCTGCCGCTCGTCGAAGCGGCGCAGCAGCTCGGCTACGCCAGGGTCGACGCCGGCCGGCTGGAGCTGACGGTCACCGGGCGCGGTTTCGGCCGGGCGGACATCCTGCCCCGCAAGCACCTCTTCGCCGCGGCCGCGTTGGCCAACATCCCCCTCATCGCCACCATCCGGACGCTCCTCATGGCCTCCGACCACGGCCGTCTGCGCGAGTACTACCTGATCGGGCGCCTGAGCCGAAACGCCTCCGCGGACGCGGCGCACCGCCAGCTCAGTACCGCGATCACCTGGGGCCGTTACGCCGAGCTCTTCGACTACGACGCCGACGACCTCGTCCTGCTGCTGCCCGCCGACGACGCGCACGCCGCCTGACCCGCCCCCGGTGATGGCCATGCCCGTGGCGGCCCGCCCTCCCCGGCAGCGGCGCAAGCGGCCTGTGGAAGAAAGCGAAAGCGAGAGTTCATGACCCGCAGCACACGGCGGGGCGGCTCGGGGGGCCGCCCCCGTCACACCGCACGCATCGCCGTCCCCGCACTCCTCCTCGCCGTAGCGCTGCTCTTTCCGCAGCTCCTGCCCAACAGACCGGGCAACCTCGGCAGCCTCGCCGAGACCGCCCTCCCGTGGTTCGGCATCGCGATAGCGGTCCTCCTGCCGTGGGCGGCGCTGCGCGGCTCGCGTCGGGCGATGGCCGCCGCGCTGGTACCCCTGGTGGCCTGGTGCTACCTCTTCGTACCCACCTTGACGACGACGCCCCGCGCCGGGCACACCGACTTCAAGGCCCTGACCTTCAACGTCGGCGGGCACCGCACCACCCCCGAGGCCGTCGCCCGGGAAGTGATCGCCACCGGCGCCGATGTCGTCGCCCTGGAGAAGGTCCCCCTCCCGGCCATCCCCGCGTACAAGAAGGCACTTGCCCGGGTGTACCCCCACCACGCCACCCACAACACCCTCGGCCTGTGGTCGCGCTACCCGCTGCGCGCCGTCGAGGCGATGAACCTGGGCGGCCCCTGGCCCCACGCGATCCGGGCCGTCGCCGGCACCCCCGGCGGCGACACCGCCATTTACACGGTGCGCCTGCCCTCCGTACGGTTCCAGGCGACCGAGGGCTTCGCCATCGGTCGCCGCGACGCCGCCGCGGCCGTACTGGCCGACCGCATAGCCAAGGACCCGGCCCGCCGCATGATGCTGCTCGGCGACCTCAACGGCAGCCTGCGCGACCGGGGCCTGGCCCCCCTCACCCACCGTCTCAAGCCCGCACAGGAACACGCGGGCCGGGGCTTCGGTTTCACCTGGCCCGCCGCCTTCCCCGTGGTCCGGATCGACCACGTACTGCTGCGCGGCCTGGAGGCCAGCACCACCAGCGTCCTGCCCGACCTGGGCAGCGACCACCGCCCCGTCCTCACCGGGGTGCGACGCACGGCGTGACGGACGCCCGCCCCGCACCAGCTCCTACCCGGGGAGTCGGAAGCCGTTGAAGAGGTCGTCCATGCCGCGCAGGGCCAGGCGGGTGGGGGTGGCACGGACCGCGAGGTCGCGGGCAGCCACCGCGAGCGGGTTGCGGAGGGCGCCCAGGCTGCCGACCCGGCGGGCGCGGACGCGCACGGCGTCGGTGCGGTCGCGGCGGGCGGAGGTGTACGCGGCGAGGGCGGCGGGGACGGAGTCCGCGCCGGCTCCGCTGTCTCCGCCGGCTGCGCTGTCTCCGGACGGAAGCAGGTGGGCGAGTACCACCGCGTCCTCGATGGCCTGGCAGCCGCCCTGGCCGAGGTTGGGGGCCATGGCGTGGGCGGCGTCTCCGATCCAGGCGATCCGGCCGTGGTGCAGGCGGGGAAGCGGGGCGGCCAGGTCGTAGAGGTCGTTCTGGAGGACGTCGGCAGGATCGAGGCGCCCGACGTGGTCCAGCAGGGCCGGGATCGGGTCGTGCCACGAGGCGAAGCGGCGCCGGAGTTCGGCGCGGGGGTCGGCCGACCGGCTGCCGGCCGGGACGACCGCGGTGGCGTAGAGGTACAGCCGGCCGTCGGAGAGCGGGGTCACGCCGAACCGCTCGCCCCGCCCCCAGGTCTCGCTCATGGCCGGTATCCGGAGTTCCGGGGCGTCCACGATGGTCCGCCAGGCGGTCTCCCCGATGTAGTGCAGGCCCGGGTGGGCGGGGAAGTACGCGCGGCGCAGCGGGCTGTGGATGCCGTCGGCGGCGACGACGAGATCGGCGGGAAGGTCCGGCCCAGCTGCCGTACGGACGGTCGGGCGGCCCGCGGCGTCGTCGACGCCGGTCACATCGGTGCCGTAGCGAAGGGCCTGCGGCGGCAGGGCGGCGGCCAGTGCGGCGGTGAAGGCCGGGCGCGGAACGGCGATCGGGGGCATGCCGTAGCGGGCAGCCATGTCCGCGGTGCCGGTCCGGGTGAGCCATTGGCCGCCGGAACGGCGTACGCCCATCGTTGCGGGTATGGCACTGCCGGCGGCGTGGGCGGCGTCGACGCCGATGGCGTCGAGGGCGCGCAGGGCGTTGGGGGCGAGACCGATGCCGGCGCCCGTGGCCGGGGGCTCGGGGGCGCGCTCGCAGACGGTGACGTGCCAGCCGCGGCGGTGCAGTGCGAGGGCGGCCGTGAGACCGCCGATTCCGGCCCCGGCGACCACTGCGTGACGTTTCGGCATGGAACACCTCACCTCTCCGTTTGAGTCAGGCACCCTCTACAGCCGTAGAGCCCTCACTCTACAACTGTAGAGTGAGGGCATGTCCAGCTCCGGCCGCCGCAGCCTCATCGCGGACACCGCGATCGCCACCGTGGCCGAGGCCGGCCTGCGCGGGCTCACGCACCGCGCGGTCGACACCGCGGCGGGGCTGCCCGCGGGCAGTACCTCCTACTACTTCCGCACACGTACGGCGCTGATCGGCGCCTGCTACGCGCGGATCGCCGAGCTGGACCTGGACGACATCGAGTCGAGACAGCCGAGCTCGCGCGAGGAGGCCGCCACCTCACTCGGGAAGCTGCTGCACCGCTGGCTGACCACGGGCCGCGAGCGCCAGCTCGCCCGCTACGAGCTCAGCCTTGAGGCTGCGCGCACGCCGGAGTTGGGGTCCGCTCTCCATCGTGAAGGCCTGGCGGCCCGCGCCCGCGCGTCCCTCATCCTCGCGGCACTGGGCGCTGCGCGCCCCCGGGAGGCCGCCGAGCTGCTGGTCGCCTGGACCGACGGCCTGCTGTTCGACCGCCTCGCCGGCGCGACGGCCCGCACCCGGCCCGCGCCCGACCTGGCGGAACTCACGGCAGTCGCCCGCCGGATGCTCGACGCTGCGCTGGCCGGCTAGGACCGCTTGCTCCTCACCCTCATTTCTCGGCTGACGTCCACACGGAGCGCAGCCGATCGGCGGTGGCGGTCGCCTGGGCGAGACCCGCCTGGTAGGCCGGGCCCCAGGTCGCCCGGTCGTGCAGGTCCGAGCCGAAGGCCCGCACCGCATCCGGATCGGGGCCGACGGTCACGACGGTCTGAGCCCCGAGGGCTGCCAGTTGCTGCTCCAGCGGTTCGCGGGGAAACAGGTGCGCCATCGGCTCGATGACGACCAGCGTGCGGGCTCCGGCCGCGAGATCGGCGTTCGTTCCCGAGCGCAGGGCGCCGTCCATGTACCGCCGGCCCTGGATGGCGACAGGCGGCTCAGCCCCGGGGAAGGCACTGCTCGCGGCCACCGCGTGCACCAGCGGCACGCCGCTCGTGCGGTCCCACACCACGGGCTCACCCGTGGCCGCGTCCACCGCGGTGACCAGCAACCGCCGGTCCGGCCAGGCGTTCGAGCCGATCAGCGCGGCTCGCCCCGCGAGCAGCGCCTGTTCGGCGCCTGTGCCCGCGTCCGCGTCGGCGTGGTCGAGCGCGATGCGGCCGACCCGGCGCCGGGCCTCCCCGGGCTCCAGCCCACCGTCGCCGAGCACGGCGAACACGGAACCGATCACGGCGGCGTCGACCTCACGCCGGGGGGCGGCCGGACTCTGCCGGCGCGCCGGGGCGGCGAGCCGGTCGAGGTCCTGGCGGGTGGCCAACAGCGCGCCGACGATCGCACCGGCCGACGTGCCGACGGTCAGGTCGGCTTCGCCGAGGTCCACCCCACTGCGGCGCAGCCCACTGGCCAACCCGGTCATCCATGCCGTACCGGCCAGGCCTCCCGGGCCCAGTACGAGTGCGCGGTCGAAGGTCGCTGCGGTATCGATATTCACTGGTTCGTCCCCCGTCATCAGGTGCTGATCAACGTGATCGACGGTAGGACCTCTACCGAACTTCAGGTCAAGGAGGCTGCCAGGAATGCTGCGAGGCGGGTGATCACTCGCCTCGCGAGGTCGGCGTCAGGCCGGGTTCGGCGCGACCGGGGCGACCGGGGCGACCGAAGCGAGGAAGTCGTCGAGCATGGAGGTCTGTACGTCCACCGAGAACCGGCCGGGGTCGAAGAGGGCCTGGACGACGAGTCCGTGGACGAACGCGACTGCGGTGGCCGCGAGTTGCTCGGGATCGGCGGTTGCGGGCAGCTCCCCCAGGCGGCGAGCGGCTTCGAAGTGCGGGCGGATCGTCGAGCGCAACCGGGTGTAGCGGTCGGCCTGCTCCGCACCGAGCCCGTCGTCGGCGAGGGCCAGGTCCCAGGAGCTGACCCAGATCCGGTTGCGGGCGGTGTCGTCCGCGGTCAGCGGCAGGATGTCGAGCAACATGACGCGCACGGCGCCAAGGCCCTCGGCGGGACGTTCACGTCGCGGGCGTTCCGCGGTGCGCTTCTCCAGCAGGTCCAGGGCGTGAGCGACCAGGGCCCGCTTGGTCGGGAAGTAGTGCATGAGCATCCCGGTCGAGACGCCCATCGCGGTGGCGACGGCGCGCAGCGTCAGCCCGCCGAATCCCTTGTCGGCGAGGACGTGCCAGACGGCCTGGGAGACGTCCTCGCGGCGGGCTTCACGGTCTCCGGGAGCGGGGGGCATGCTGGTACCTTACCTACCGAACACTCGTTACGTACCATGGAATGAGGGTATCCGTGTTCGAACTGTCGCTCGGTGAAAATGCTCGGCTCCGCCCGCTGGAGCCCTGGCACGCTCAGGAGTTCCTCGACCACATGGACCGGGCCCGCCCGTATGTGGACCCCTGGATACCCTGGGCGACGTTCAACACCGACCTGGCCTCCGCCACGGCCACTCTCCAGCGTTACGCGGACCAGCAGGCCAAGGACACCCGCCGGATCTACGGGATCTGGCTGGACGGCACGCTGGTCGGCGGGGTCATGTTCACGAGCTTCGACGCCGCCACCGGGGTGTGCGAGATCGGCTGCTGGCTGGAGGCGGACGGCGCGGGCCGCGGACTGGTGACCCGGGCGTGCCGCGTGCTGATCGACTGGGCTTTCGGGCAACGCGGGATGAGCCGCGTCGAATGGTGGGTCGCGGCGGGCAACGCCCGCAGCATCGAAGCCGCGCGCCGGCTCGGGATGTCCCGCGACGGCGTGCTGCGGCAGCGCCATCCCTACCGGGGCATGCGGCACGACACGGAAATCTGGTCCGTCCTGCGCGACGAGTGGTCCGGCGGTTCAGCCGCCTCACCCCTCCCCGCGCCCGACGCCAAGGCCCGGCTCGACCAGTTGATGCGCGTGTTCCTCGGTGCGTTCACCAACACCAACGGCAGTCGGCCGAACCTCGACGCCGTCCGTGAGGTGTTCATTCCACAGGGGATGATCATCAGCAACGCCGGGGACGAGCCCGTGATCTACGACCTCGACTCGTTCATCGAGCCCCGGCAGAAGATCCTCACCGATGGGACGCTGACGGAGTTCTCCGAGTGGGAAGTCGCGGAGCGCACCGAAATCCGCGAATCGATCGCTCACCGGCTCAGTGAATACCGCAAGTCCGGCTTCCTCAACGGCGAATGGTTCGAGGGCTCCGGCCGCAAAACCACCCAGTTCGTCCGGACACCCGCCGGCTGGAAGATGAGCTCGATGGCCTGGGTCGACATGTAGGACCCCCCGCCCTGGTCCCCGGCTCACCGGGCGGGCAGGCGTGCAGGCGCCGCCCGATGCGCCTGGTGCGCCCGGTGACGATCTCCGGGTCGCGGTGGTCGAGGGGGCTGGTCGGGCCCCTCCTGGTCAGCGGCGCTCATTGGTCTTTCTGCCGAGGGGGTGCAGCGTCGATGGTGGGTAAAGCGCATTGCTTACAGGGGTGTTGGCGGTTTGGATGGCCCGGTCCAAGACGGCGGGGCTGGAAGGAAGCGGATGACACCCGTGCTCGACGGCTGCACACCCTGGCCCGAGGAGTTCGTCGACCGCTACTGGGCGGCCGGGCACTGGCGTGGCAACACGCTGGACAACCTGCTGCGCGGCTGGGCCCTGCAGTACGGACCGCGGACGGCGCTCGTGCACGGCGGCACCCGCATCACGTATGCGTACCTGAACCGGCGCGTGGACCGCACGGCGGCCGGATTCCGGCTGAGCGGCCTCCGGCCGGGGCAACGGGTCGTCGTCCAGCTGCCGAACGTTCCCGAGCTCGTCATCACCGTGTTCGCGCTGATGCGCGCCGGCGCGCTCCCCGTCTTCTGCCCCGTCCCGCACCGTGCGCCGGAGGTGTCCCACCTCGTACGGGTCACCCAGGCCGTCGGCTACGTCGGCCCCTCCACCTACCAGGGCTTCGACCACACGGCGATGGTCGCGGACATCGCGGCCCGAGGGCCCTTCCTGCGCCGGGTGTTCACCCTCGAGGCGCCGGGCGCCGCGTCCCCGTACGGCGGCATGACGGCCGACCCGTCCGGCTGCCACTACATCCCGTTGGGCTCCCTCGACGCCCCGCCCGAGCGGGCGCTCGCGCAGAGCGCCGACCAGGTGGCCTTCTTCCTGCTCTCCAGCGGTGCCACCGAGGCGCCCGAGCTCATTCCGCGGACCCACAACGACTACGCCTACCAGGCGCGGGCCGCCGCCGATCTGGTGTCGCTCACCGAGAACGACGTGTATCTCGCCGCGCTGCCCGCGGAGGTCGACTTCGCCTTCGGCTGCCCCGGCATCGTCGGCACCCTTTCCGTCGGCGGCGCCGTCGTCCTGGTCGAGAACCCGGGACCCGCCCACTGCCTCGAGCTCATCGAACGAGAGCGGGTCACCATCACGTCGGTGGCGCCCGCCGTCGCCGAGCTCTGGCTCGGCGCACTTCCCACGGTCCAGGCGGACTTGAGCAGTCTGCGTCTCGTGCAGATCGGCGGCGCGCCGTTGCCCCGGGCGACCGCCGCACGGATCGGCGCCGAATGGAGCTGCCGCCTGCAGCAGGGCTTCGGGATGGCCGAGGGGGTGCTCACTCTCACCCGGCCCGCCGATCCGGACGGGACCGTGCTCAGCACGCAGGGCCGCCCGCTCTCGCCCGACGACGAGATCCGCATCGTCGACGCCGACGGCAAGGACGTACCCGACGGGGAGCCCGGCGAACTCCTCGCCCGCGGTCCGTACACCGTGCGCGGCTACTACCGGGCGCCCGACCACAACGCGCGTTCCTTCACCCCCGACGGCTACCTCCGCACCGGCGCCCTCGCGCGGCGGACCCCGGACGGCAACCTGGTGGTGACCGGCCGCCTCGCGGACGTCCCGCCGCCGGCCGCGGCCGGCTGAACGTCACAGGCCGGCGGGTCCTGGTCGAGGCCGAAGGGGTGAGGGCCCGGGAAGTCCGTGGTCCCCTGGGTGTCGGCGTGCAGCGCGGGACGACGAAGATCCGGGTACGCGCCCGGGCCATACCCACGGCCACGGCCACGCCTCTCCGTCAGTTCATTCTCGCGGCTCCCTCAGAGGATCGCCACGCGGGCGGCGATCCGCCGCGACCGCTCATCGCCGCCGGAGCCGTCCCCGTACGGCGCCTCGAAGAGCGGCAGATTGCGCCCCATCAGCCGAAATTGCCGTTCACATGAGTGATCACGACGGGTTAGGGGGTAGCCACACATCATGATCACTGTTGGGGTCGAAGAAGAGTACTTGCTCGTCGACCCGGAAACTCTCCTTCCCGCTCCGCTCGTACAGGAGGTGCGTGCCACGGCCCGCCTGGCACCGATCGCGGACGAACGCGAGGTCCAGGACGAACTGCTCCAGGCCCAGATCGAAGTCGCCACCCCCGTCTGCACGGCCCTGGAGGAAGTGGGCGGGCACCTCCTGCGGCTGCGCCACGCGGTCGCCTCCGCCGCACAGGCGAACGACTGCCGCATCGCGATCTCTGGCACCGCGCCGGTCAAGGACGTCTTCCCCGTACCCGTCACCAGCACGGCGAGGTACCTGAGGATGCGGGGAGAGGCGCGGCTGCTGGTCGATGAGCAGCTGATCTGCGGCATGCACATCCATGTGGGGATCCCCGACCGGGAGACCGGCGTGGCGATGCTGAACCGGCTGCGCGTCTGGCTCCCGACCCTGCTGGCCATGTCCGCGAACGGACCCCTGTGGGACGGGCGCGACACCGGGTTCGCCAGCTGGCGCACGATCATCTTCGGCCGCTGGCCGGTCAGCGGCCCGCCCCCGTATTTCGAGGGGGCCGCGGATTACGAGGCGCGGGCAGACGGCCTGCTGGACTCGGGGGTGATCCCCGATCGCGGGCAGCTGTACTGGCACGCCCGGCTCTCCGAGCGCTACCCGACCCTCGAAGTGCGCTGCTGTGACGTGCAGCTGGAGGCGGACGACGCGGTGATGCTCGCCGGTATCGTACGCGGGCTCGCCGCCACCGCGATCGCCGAGGAGAAGGCGGGAGCCGCTCCCGCGCTGTGCCGACCGGAGGTCCTGCAGGCGGCGACGTGGCACGCGGCCCGGCACGGGATGAGCAGCACGCTGGTGGACCCGGAAGGCCGAATGCGGAGCAGCAGGGACGTGCTGTGCATGCTGCTGCGGCACATCGGCCCCGCCCTTGAGGAGAACGGTGACTCCCGCGAAGTGAGCTCGCTCGTTCACCGGCTCCTCCAGCAGGGCACGGCTGCCGACCGCCAGCGCCGTGCCCTCGCCGAGGCGGGTCTGCCCGCGCTCGCGGCCCTGATCACCGCGGGAGCCACCACCGGATGAGGCGGCGCTAGCCGGGGTGGGGTGGGCCGCTCGCTCTCCGGGCGTTGGCCGCGCATGCCGAGCCGTACCTCCAGCGGAGCGGGAGGTACGGCTCGTCCCTGCGCGCCCAGGGGGTGCGGCTGTCAGGTGTACAGGCGGCTGTTGATTCCGTCGTGGGCGTCGGCGGCCTCGTCGTTGAACCAGTAATCACCTGCGGCCAGGTAGCGGAAGGAGTGGACGCTCTTGCCGGGCAGGGCGACGGTGACGGCACGCATGCCGTCGCGCCGCCGGGCCAGGGTGTGAGTGCCGGGCTGCCAGTCGTTGAAGTCGCCGACAACACTGACCGGGCCGGGCGGGGTGTCGGCGGGCAGGACGAAGGTGACCTCGGTGCGGTCCTTGCGCTGCTTGCGTTCGAGCACGGGGAGGGGCTCCTGACGGCAGGGCGGGCAGAACGGGCTGTGCGTGCCCATGCTCGGACCGCCGCCCCGGGCACGGAGGCGGACGCGCCCGCGCTGCCGCCGCAGCTTCACTCGGCCGGCGCTGTGCCGGAACGTATCTGCCTGCGATCACGTGCGATCCGCGGAGGAGGCAGCGGCCGGCCGGAAGCGGGGTGGCCGGGTCAGGGCGCCCTCCAGTGGAACTTGCTGCCGCCGACCCACCGGACCTCGCCGGGGTCGTCAAGGTCGTGGATGGTGATACCGAGGGCCGCGGCGGTGAAGATCACGTCCGTCATGGACCTGGCGGTGCTGACGACCTCGCCGTCGATCTCCACGATGCGGAACGGCGGGTCGCCGGGCTGCACGCCGAGTACGGTGACCCGCGCCGGGGAAACGTAGGGACTCGTGCCTTCGGTCATGGAAGCTCGCCTCCACTTCGCGGCCGGGGCCCACGCGGGGCGGCCGCGGCACGCCGTTCTCCCCGGCGGCTCTTCAGCGGCCGAGGGCCATGGCCCCTCCGTGGTTCGTGTGCGGGTTTCGATCACGCTCCACCGAATGCATCCCGCATACATACTGCGCCTGCCCATGCCCTCTCGGCGAGCTGGTCCGCCCCTGGGAAGGTGTGAGCGTCCGTGTTCGCTCAACGGAAGAGACGCTTCGGCATGGCCGTTCGAGTTCATCGTGGTCAGGAGCACGCTCTCGTCGGCACCATGGAGCACGGGGTGTTGGGGCGGCGCTGGGCCTGCGACGGCTGCCACGACCCGGTGTTGGTGGCCCAGTTGCTCGCCCTGGTCGAGGGCCGGGTCCACGCCCAGGACCGGAACACCAGCGACACGCCCGACCGGGAGGTCATCTGCTCCTCCACCGGCGAAGGCTGGGCCCCTGGCGCTCGGCCCGCATGGCGCGACTCTCCGCTTGCACCGGGCCCTACTCCCCTCACAAGACCGCCCGCCGTTCCTTCCGCAGGAGCGACCGCCACATCTCCGTGACCGAGGAGGAGAGCCTGCCCGCCCCGTCATCGTGAGGGCGGCCCGCACCAAGTGCACCGGGTGCCGGGCCCCTCCATACTGGGGGCGTGAGGCGTACGCGTACGGTCTTGCTGTGCATCGCCGGCCTGATGGGTACAGCCCTTCCGGCCGGGAACGCTGCGGGCGGCCCGGCGCCGGCCGCGGCAGCGCCGGGGGTCTGCGTCAGCTCGCCCGGCCCCACCCGGGGCGACGCGCGCGAGATCCTCGCCATCGCTCAGCAGTCCCAGCGGGAGTTCGGTCTGAACTCGGTGATCCTGCGGGTGTCCTCCGGTGACCGGGAGGTGCTCACCACGGCTCTCGGCGCATCGATGACGGGCGTGCCGGCCGAGCCGTCGATGCACTTCCGTACGGGGTCCGTGGCCATCGTCTACATGGGCACCGTACTGCTCCAGCTGGTCGAGCAGGGCAAAGCCTCGCTCGACGATCCGGTGTCCCGGTGGCTGCCGGACCTGCCGCACGGCTCGGAGATCACCCTGCGGATGCTCGGCAGCTCCACGTCCGGTCTGCACGACTACGTCACGGACCCGGCCTTCCTCGCCGAGCTCGAGGCCGCGCCGTTCCGCACGTGGACACCGGCCGAGGTCATAGGAATCGCGACGCGTCAGCCGCTCCTGTACGAGCCGGGGACCAACTGGAGCTACTCGCACGCCAACTTCGCGCTCCTCGGCGCCGCGCTGGAGAAGATCAGCGGCCTCCCGCTGGAACGGCTGCTCACGGAGCGCGTGTTGAAACCGCTCGGGCTGAGCCAGACCAGCAACCAGTACACGCCGCAGATCCCGGACCCCGTACTGCACGCCTTCACCTCCGAGCGCGGCACCTACGAGGAGTCCACCTTCTGGAACCCTTCGTGGACCACCGCTCCCGGTGCGGTCCTCGTGCAGGACATCTGCGATCTCGACCGGTCTGCGCGTGCCGTCGGGACCGGGGAGCTGGTGTCCGCGGAGTCCTTCCGGACCCAGCTCGATCCGGGCACCGTCGGCCTGGGCCACGCGACGTCCTCCTGCCCGGCCAGCGTCTGCCTCCTGACCAACACGGCGGCCCACCACTTCGGGCTGGGTGTGATCGTCGTCAACGGCTGGATCCTGACGAACCCGTCGTTCTCGGGTTACGCGGCCATACAGGCCTACCTGCCGCCGAAGAAGCTCTCGATATCCGTCACCGTGACGAAGGGCCCCAAGAGCCCCGAAGGCAACTCGGCCCAGACCATCGCCGAACGCATCTCCGCGGCCCTCGCCCCCGAACAGGCGCTCAAGATGCGCTGACCTCGGCGCCGGACCCCACCGCGCCGCTCACTCGCTGAGCGGTGCGGCCCGTACGCCGCCCAGGCCAAAGCGCCGCCGCGAACGCGCACAGCACGGGCCTCTGGCTCGGAGCTCCGGCAGCTAGCGGGGACCGGCGTCCGCTCCGGGACGTGAACGTGAACGTGACTCCAGTCACTTCTAGTGGCGGATGGGACATGACTTCCGGGGCAGAGGGCATGCGCGCCGAAGTGCCAGATCATTGCGGGTTCGCCGCGGTGGCGGCGAACCGGAGGTACAGCGCGTCGTGTCCGAGCAAAAGACCATCCACACCGGCGGGACCTGGCGGTCCGCGGCCTCGGGAGCCACCAGGGAGGTCCTGGATCCGGTGGACGCCACCGTCCTCGCCGTGGTCGCCGAAGGCGGCTCCGCCGACGTCGACGCCGCGGTCAGCGCCGCGCGGGCCGCGTTCGACGGCGGGGAGTGGCCGGGCACGCCGGTCTCCGAGCGTGCGGCGCTGCTGCGCCGCACGGCCGACCTGCTCCAGCGTGACCGCGAGCGCATCGGCCTCCTGGAGAGCCTGGACGCGGGCAAGACGCTCGAAGAGGGCCGCGTCGACGTGGACTGCGTCAGCGACGCCTTCCGCTACTTCGCCGACCTCGTCATCGGTGAGGGCGCGGGCCGGGTCGTGGACGCCGGTTCCCCCGACATCCACAGTGTCGTCGTCCACGAGCCGGTCGGGGTGTGCGCCCTGATCACCCCGTGGAACTACCCGCTGCTCCAGGCCAGCTGGAAGGTCGCCCCTGCCCTGGCGGCGGGCAACACCTTCGTGATCAAGCCGAGCGAGATCACCCCGCTGACCACCGTGGCTCTGATCGAGCTGCTGGTGGAGGCGGGGCTGCCCGCCGGAGTCGCCAATCTCGTCACCGGCGCCGGCGATCCGGTCGGCGCCCGCCTGGCCGCCCACCCCGATGTGGACCTGGTCTCCTTCACCGGCGGCCTCACCAGCGGTACGAAGGTCATGCGCGCGGCTGCCGACACGGTCAAGAAGGTCGCCCTCGAACTCGGCGGCAAGAACCCCAACGTCGTCTTCGCCGACGCCTGCGCCACCGCGGACGGCTTCGACACCGCCGTCGACCAGGCTCTCAACGCCGCCTTCATGCACAGCGGCCAGGTCTGCTCGGCCGGCTCGCGCCTGATCGTCGAGGAGTCGCTGCGCGAGCGCTTCGTCGCCGAACTCGCCCGCCGCGCCGAGAAGATCCGCATCGGCCGCGGCACCGACCCGGGCGTGGAATGCGGTCCGCTGGTCTCCGCCGCCCAGCTGGCGCGGACCGAGTCCTACGTCGCCTCCGCGCTCGCCGAGGGCGCCACGCTGCGCGCCGGGGGCGAACGGCCCGACGGCCCGGGGTACTTCTACCGCCCCACGGTCCTGGACCGCTGCCACCGCGGCATGCGCGTCGTACGCGAAGAGGTCTTCGGGCCGGTGCTGACCGTCGAGACCTTCCGTACCGAGGACGAGGCCGTCGCGCTCGCCAACGACACCGAGTACGGGCTCGCGGGCGGCGTCTGGACGGCGGACCAGAGCCGCGCCCGCCGGGTGGCCGGCCGGCTGCGGCACGGCACGGTCTGGATCAACGACTTCCACCCCTACCTGCCGCAGGCCGAGTGGGGCGGCTTCGGGAAGTCCGGCATCGGGCGCGAGCTCGGCCCGTCCGGCCTGGCCGAGTACCGCGAGGCCAAGCACGTGTACCAGAACCTCGCTCCGCGCCCCGTGCGCTGGTTCGCGGGCTGACGGAGGCAGGAGACACATGAGCACGACCACCACGCACCACCTCGAACACCACCACGAGCGGGAGCAGGAGCACGAGTACGACTACGTCATCGTCGGCGGCGGCACCGCCGGCTCGGTGATCGCGTCCCGCCTGACCGAGGACCCGGACGTCACCGTCGCCGTCATCGAGGGCGGTCCGAGCGACGTCGACCGCCCCGATGTGCTCACCCTGCGCCGATGGATGGGCCTGCTCGGCGGCGAGCTCGACTACGACTACCCCACCACCGAGCAGCCGCGCGGCAATTCGCACATCAGGCACAGCCGGGCCCGCGTCCTGGGCGGCTGCTCCTCGCACAACACCCTCATCGCCTTCAAGCCGCTCCCGTCCGACTGGGACGAGTGGTCGCAGGCGGGCGCCGAAGGATGGCACGCGGCTGCCATGGAGCCGTACTTCGACCGGCTCCTCAACAACATCGTGCCGGTCGCCGAGGCGGACCGCAACGCCATCGCCCGCGACTTCGTGGACGCGGCCCAGAGCGCGCTGGGCGTTCCCGGCGTGGAGGGTTTCAACCGGAAGCCGTTCCACGAGGGCGTCGGCTTCTTCGACCTCGCCTACCACCCCGAGGACAACAAGCGTTCGTCGGCCTCGGTGGCGTACCTCCACCCGGTCATGGACGACCGTCCCAACCTGCGGCTCCTGCTGGAGACCTGGGCGTGCCGCCTGGAGCTGGACGGCACCCGGGCCCGCGGCGTCCACGTCCGTGCCGCCGACGGCTCGAAGTCGCTGATCACCGCCCGCCGCGAGGTTCTGGTGTGCGCGGGCGCCGTGGACACCCCGCGACTGCTGCTGCACTCCGGCATAGGCCCCCGCGAGGACCTGGAGGCCCTCGGCATACCCCCGGTCCACGATCTGCCCGGCGTCGGCGAGAACCTCCTCGACCACCCGGAGTCCGTGATCGTCTGGGAGACGGACGGCCCGATCCCCGAGAACTCGGCCATGGACAGCGACGCGGGACTCTTCGTCCGGCGCGACCCGGACTCCCCGGGGCCGGACCTGATGTTCCACTTCTACCAGGTCCCGTTCACCGACAATCCGGAGCGGATCGGCTACGAACGCCCCGCGCACGGCGTGTCGTTGACCCCGAACATTCCCAAGCCGCGCAGCCGCGGCCGTCTTTTCCTCACCAGCGCGGACCCTGAGGTCAAACCCGCCCTCGACTTCCGCTACTTCACCGATGAGGACGACTACGACGGCCGGACCCTGGTGGACGGCATCAAGCTGGCCCGCCGGATCGCCGCGGCCGAACCGCTCGCCGGATGGCTGAAGCGAGAGGTCTGCCCGGGTCCCGAGATCACCGACGACGAAGCCCTCAGTGCGTACGCCCGTTCGGTGGCGCACACCGTCTACCACCCCGCGGGCACCTGCAAGATGGGCGCCGCCGACGACGAAACCGCGGTCGTGGGACCGGACTTGAAGGTGCGCGGCCTCGAGGGGATTCGCATCGCGGACGCCTCCGTCTTCCCGACGATGCCCGCGGTCAACCCGATGATCGGAGTACTCATGGTCGGCGAGAAGGCCGCCGAGCTGCTGGCGGGTGAGGTCCGGTGACCACGGTTCACACCGACTCCGCCGGGGCCGCGGCGGGCGACACCCCCGGCGCCGACGGCGCTCCCGTCTTCCGCGTCCAGGGCCTGTGGAAGGTCTTCGGCCCCGCGCGCAAGGCCGCCCTGGTGCCGGGCTCCGAGCACGCCGCGCTGCCCGCCGCCGAACTGCGCGAGCGGACCGGCTGCACGGCCGCCGTCCGCGACGTCACCTTCGACGTCCGCAAGGGCGAGGTCTTCGTGGTCATGGGACTGTCCGGCTCGGGCAAGTCCACGTTGGTGCGCTGTCTGACCCGGCTGATCGAGCCCACGGCCGGATCCCTCGCCATCGACGGCGAGGACGTCCTCGCCATGGACGCGGCCCGTCTGCGCGAGCTGCGCCGCCATCGCGCCGCCATGGTCTTCCAGCATTTCGGCCTGCTGCCGCACCGCACCGTCATCGACAACGTCGCCTACGGCCTGGAGATCCAGGGCATGAGCCGCCCCGACCGGCGCGCGAAGGCGGCCGAGATGGTGGCCAAGGTCGGACTCGACGGCCTCGAGGACCGTCGGCCAAGTCAGCTGTCCGGCGGCCAGCAGCAGCGTGTCGGTCTCGCGCGCGCCCTGGCCGCCGACCCGGAAGTGCTCTTGTTCGACGAGCCGTTCAGCGCGCTCGATCCGCTGATCCGCCGCGAGATGCAGGACGAGGTGGCCCGGCTCCACCACGACGAGGGCCGCACGATGGTCTTCATCACCCACGACCTGTCGGAGGCGCTGCGCCTGGGCGACCGGATCGCGCTGATGCGCGACGGCCGGATCGTGCAGCTCGGAACCCCCGAGGAGATCGTGGGCTCGCCCGCCGACGACTACGTACGGGACTTCATCCGCGACGTGCCGCGCGAGCAGGTCCTCACCGTACGCACCGCGATGCGCCCTGTGGCGGCCGGTGAGGCCGAACAGGGGCCCGCGCTCACCCCCGCCACGACGGTGGCGGAGGCCATCGAGGCCGTCGCCCGCAGCGGCGGCCCGGCGCGGGTCGTGGACCACGGCCGGTGCCTGGGTGTCGTGGACGACGCGGGACTGCTCGCCGTGGTGGCCGGTCTTCCGGCCTCGAACGGGCGGGGGGTGGCGGCATGACGCGCCCAGCCCGCTGCGCTGTCCTTGTCCCCGGCGCCCGGAGGTGGTGCGGATGACCGCGGCCACCGCGCCCCCCGTACGGGAGCCCGAAGATCAGGGCCGTTGCGGGCGGCCGGACCGGTCGGGCGGGGGCGAACAGCCCGGTCTCGCCCGGTCCCCCGCCGCGGCGACGCCCGGCGTCCGACTGAAAGCCCGGCTCCGCCACGGCGCCGGCCGCAGGGTCCTGCCCCTCGCCGTCTTCGCCGTGGCACTGCTCCCCCTCGCGCTGCTCTTCCCGGGCGCCGGGAGCTGGCCCGCCGCCCTGGCCGTCGACCTGTCCGGGCCGCTCGGCCGGGCCGGCGACTGGATCATCGACAACCGGGACGGCCACCCGCTCTTCCTCTACTTCTTCGGGCACGTCAGCAACGCCGTGGTGGTGTCCGTCCGCGCGGTGTACGTCGTCCTGCTGGCCGCCGGCTGGATGGGCGTCACCGCCCTGGCCGGGCTGATCGCCCTGCGCCTGGCGGGCGTCCGGCTCGCCCTCACGTGCGTGGCCGCCTTCGCCGCGTGCGGGCTGCTCGGCATGTGGGTGCCGACGATGCAGACCCTCGCGCTGATGGTCGTGGCCGTCGCCGCCTCCGTCGTGGTCGGCGCCCTCCTCGGCCTCGCCGCCGGGCTCTCGCCGCGGGCCGACCGCGCGCTGCGTCCGGTCCTCGACACCATGCAGGTGCTGCCCGCCTTCGCGTACCTGCTGCCGATGGTTCTGGTCTTCGGCATCGGCGTGCCCGCCGCCGTCCTCGCCACCGTGGTGTACGCGGCCCCGCCGATGGCCCGGCTCACCGCGCTCGGCCTGCGCGAGGCCGACGCCGGGGTGCTGGAGGCCGCGGCCTCGCTCGGCGCGACCGGGCGTCAGCGCCTCCTGACCGCGCGGCTCCCGCTCGCCCGCCGGCAGCTCCTGCTCGGCGTCAACCAGGCCATCATGATGGCGCTGTCGATGGCCGTCATCGCCTCCGTGATCGGTGCGGGCGGCCTCGGCGACCGGGTCTACCAGGCCCTCGCCTCGGTCGACGTCGGCGCGGCGCTCGCCGCCGGCATCCCGATCGTGCTGCTCGCGGTGGTCCTCGACCGCACCGCCGACGCGGCGGGCAGCCGCCTGGGCGCCGCCCCGGTGCCCTCGGCCCGGCAGCCCCTGCTGCGGCGGGTGTTCGCGGGCTGGTACGGGCGGCTGCTCACCCTCCTCGCGGCCGTCGCCGCCGCGATCGCGGGCCGGATCGCGGGCACCTCCCTGTGGCCCGGGTCCTGGACCGTGCCGATCGCGGAGCCCGTCAACCGGGCCGTCGCCTGGATGACCGATCACCTGTACTCCGGGGTGCCCGTCGTCGGCGGCACCGCCGACTGGGCGGCACGCTTCACCGGCTGGATCCTCGACCCCCTGCGCTCCGGCCTGCAGGCCGCGCCCTGGTGGCTGCTCCTTCTCCTGGTCGGCGCGCTGGGCCTGCTCGTCGGTACCTGGCGTACCAGCCTGACCGCTGTACTGGCCCTGGCCGCGATCGGCGTGCTGGGCGTGTGGGAGCCCTCCCTCGACACCCTCTCGCAGGTGCTGGCGGCCGTCGCCGTCACCCTCGTCCTCGGGTTCGCGATCGCCGTCGGCGCCGCCCGCAGCGAGCGCGCGCAGCGCCTGCTCCGACCGGTGCTCGACATCTGCCAGACCATGCCGCAGTTCGTCTACCTCATCCCGGTGGTCGCGCTGTTCGGTGTCGGCCGCGCCCCGGCCGCCGCCGCTGCCGTCGTGTACGCGCTGCCCGCCGTGGTGCGCATCACCACCGAGGGCCTGCGTGAGGTGAGTCCGGCGGCCATGGAGTCCGCCCGCTCGCTCGGCGCCACCGGATCGCAGCAACTGCGGCAGGTACAACTTCCGCTGGCTCGGCCCGCGTTGCTGCTGGCCGTCAATCAGGCGGTGGTCCTGGTCCTCGCCGTCGTGATCATCGGCGGTCTGGTCGGCGGGGGCGCGCTCGGCTACGACGTCGTACTCGGCCTGGCCCAGGGCGACTTGGCCACCGGTCTGGTGGCGGGCGCCGCCATCGTCTGCCTCGGCCTGATGCTCGACCGCGTCACCCAGCCCACGAAGGAGGCCTGACATGCGGATCCGACACCACGGACCCGTCCGGGGCCGGCGCGTCGCCGCCGCACTCACCGCCGGTACGGCCCTGGCCGTGCTCACCGGTTGCGGCGCGGCCGACATGACCCGCCAGGCCTCCCCGTACGCCGCCGCGCAGGGCGCGAAGACCGTCACCCTCTCCGTGCAGTCGTGGGTCGGCGCGCAGGCGAACACCGCCGTCGCCGCCTACCTGCTGGAACACGAGCTCGGGTACCGCGTCGACACCGTCCAGGTGGACGAGGTCCCCGCGTGGGACGCCCTCAGCCAGGGCAGGGTCGACGCGATCCTGGAGGACTGGGGCCACCCGGAGCAGGAGAAGCGCTACGTCAAGGACAAGAAGACGATCACGCCCGGGGGCGATCTCGGCGTGAGCGGCCACATCGGCTGGTTCGTCCCGACGTACTTCGCCGAGGCGCATCCGGACGTCACCGACTGGAAGAACCTCGACAAGTACGCCGACCAGCTGGGCACCGCCGAGAGCCGCGGCAAGGGCCAGCTGATGGACGGCTCTCCGTCCTACGTCACGAACGACAAGGCGCTGGTGAAGAACCTCGGCCTCGACTTCGAGGTCGTCTTCGCCGGGTCGGAGGCCGCGCAGATCACTCAGATCCGGCAGTTCGCGAAGGAGCACAAGCCGTTCCTGACCTACTGGTACAAGCCGCAGTGGCTGTTCGAGCGGGTCCCGATGACGGAGGTGCGGCTGCCGGAGTACCAGGAGGGCTGCGACGCCGACCCGGCGAAGGTCGCGTGCGCCTATCCCCACACGCCGCTGCAGAAGTACCTGAACACCCGCTTCGCGGAGGCGGGCGGGAAGGCGGCGGACTTCCTGAAGAAGTTCCACTGGAGCGTCGAGGAGCAGAACGAGGTGGCCCTGATGATCGCCGAGGAGAAGCTGCCTCCGGAGGAGGCGGCGAAGAAGTGGGTGGAGCGCAACGAGCAGGTGTGGAAGCCGTGGGTGCGCTGATCCGCTCCCCGCGCTGACGCGAACTGGTCGGATCGTCGTCGGTTGGGATTGACCCTCGACTTGGTCGAGGGCTCAGAGTTCCGGGTGTGGAGAGCGAGATGCGCAGTATCGGTGAGATGGCCCGGGACAGTGGACTGAGCGTGAGCGCGCTGCGGTTCTACGACCGTGCCGGCGTGCTGGTCCCTGCCTGGGTGGATCCGGTGAGCGGCTACCGCTGGTACGGCCCGGAGCAGCTCGAAGAGTCGCGGTTGCTGGCCCGGCTGCGCCGGGCTGGCATGCCGCTGGCGGACATTCGGCTGGTCCTGGCCGGCTGGTCCGGTGCGGACACCGATCTGGTGCGGAAGCTGCTCCAGGCGCATCTGCGCCGTCTCGAAGTGGGGTTGTCCGATGCCCGCAATGAGTTCTCCACGGTCCGAACGCTTCTCGAACGCAGGGAGAACCCCATGACTGCGCTCCGTACCGACACCGTCCGGCTGGCGCTTTCCGCGCCCGATCTGGCCGCCGCCTTGGACGCGGTCCGCTTCGCGGCCAGTACCGACCCGGAGCTGCCGATGCTCGGCGGTGTCCTGTTCGACATCGAGGGTGAGGCGCTCCATGTCGTGGCCAGCGACCGGTACCGGATGGCTGTGGCACGGGCCGGTGGCGCCGGGCATGGCGGACCCCGAGTGCAGGTGATCGTGCCGTCCCCGCTCGCCGACGCGATGCGGGCGCTGCTGAGTGACGACGCGTCCGTCCAGCTCACCGTGGAGGGTGACCGCGTGGCCTTGGAGGCGGGGGGCCGCCAGGCGGCCGGCCAGTGCCTCGACCACGACTTCCCTGACTACCGTCGCCTCGTTCGCCTGCCTGCCGGGCGCCGCGCCCTGGTCGATGTCCCGGCTCTCCGCAAGGCGGTGGAAACCGGGCCCGTCCGCGCGGGCGAGGCGCGCGAGCAGGACGGGGTGGCGTCCTGTGAGCTCAGCGTCCTCAAGGTGTCGGCCGACGGTGTGGTGACCGTCTGCGAGGACGGTGACGACGGCCAGGACCGCGTCGCCGTCAACCGCGGCTTCCTCCTGGACGCCCTCGCCGCCGGAGCCCGGGACCGGCTGGTTCTGGAGTTCGGCGCTTCCACGGCGCCGCTGGCGATCCGCCGGACCGACACCGAGGGGACCTTTTCCGTACTGATGCCCGTCCGCCTGGAACCCTGAGGCCTTGGCGGTCTGATCGGGCCGCGGACCCTCGGCCAGGTGCTACCGGTGCCGGGCGAGGGAGCGCACCAGGACGATCAGCGAGAAGGCGATGACGAGCAGGTGCACCCATGCCGGGCCGGGCGCCGGGGCCAGGGACAGCGAGGTGAGCTGATGCGAGGTCATGACGCGCTCCTGCCCGCGACGGCCGCGAGGACGAACGAGTGCCCCGCCGGATCGGTGTACCGGCGCAGTGTCGTGCGGCTGTCCGGGCGGGTGCCGTCCTCCTCCGCCGTCACCGGGCGGGCGCCGAGGGCCACGGCCTCGCGCTCGGCTTCGTCGAGCGAGTCCTCGGCCACCAGGATCCGCAGGTGCGCCTGCTGCGAGTCCTCCGGCGGCGGCCAGCTCGGCGGCAGGTGGTGCGGATCGCGGCGGATTCCGAGGAGCACTCCGGTGTGGCCGGTGACGAGGAACAGCTCCGCGTCGCCGCCGGCCGGGCCCGCCGTGGCGCCGAGCAGTTCGGCGTAGAACCGGGACAGGGACTCGGGTTCGGCGCAGTCCAGGACGAGAACGCTTGTCTTGAGTACGGTCATGCACCGCGTGTGCCCTGCGTCGCCGCCCGTACACGCTCGGCGGTTTCCGCTCCCGGTGCCGGGTCCACGAGGATGCGGGGCAGGGCGTCCGGGTGCTTCGCCACCAGCCAGGCGATCAATTGCTCCCGTACCGCGCAGCGCACCGTCCACAGGTCGTCGGCGTCCTTGGCGGTGACGATGACCCGCACCACGATGGTGGAGGGCGTCGTCTCGGTGACGGAGAGGTCCCAGCCGCGGCCGTCCCACTCCGGGCAGTTGTGAAGGATCTCGTGGGCCTTGTCGCGCATCAGGTCGACGGGCGCGCTGTGGTCGCAGTGGAGGAAGGCGGTGCCGGTCATCTGGGCGCCGCCGCGGGACCAGTTCTCGAAGGGGCGGGTGGTGAAGTACGAAACGGGCATGGTGATCCGGCGTTCGTCCCAGGTGCGTACGGCGAGGTAGGTGAGGGTGATGTCCTCGACCAGCCCCCACTCGCCCGCCACCACCACCGTGTCGCCGATGCGCACCATGTCGCCGAAGGCGATCTGGAAGCCGGCGAAGAGGTTGCCGAGGGTGGACTGGGCGGCGACGCCGGCCACGATTCCGATGATCCCGGCGGAGGCGAGCACGGAGGTGCCGAGCGCGCGGAAGCTCGGGAAGGTGAGGAGCATCGCGGCGATCGCGACGACGGCCACGACGACCGTCACGACCCGTGTCATCAGCGTCACCTGGGTACGGACCCGGCGCACCCGGGCCGGGTCGCGGGTGCCGGTGGCGTAGCGGGCGTACCCCGACTCGACGGCGGCGGAGGACACCGCCACGATCAGCCAGGCCCCCGCTCCGATCAGGGTGAGTGAGAGGATCCGGCCCACGGTGGCCGCGTTGTCCTGCAGCGGCGGCCACGCGGTGTGCCGGTAGGCGCCCCTGAGCAGCGCGGCGAGCAGCACGATCTGCAGGGCGCGGCGGCAGCGGCGCAGCAGGTGCCACAGGGGCGTTTCGGGGTGCCGTGCGTCGGCTCGGCGCAGCAGCAGGTCGACGGCCCATCCGGACGCGGCGGTCACCAGGACCGAGCCTCCCAGGACGGTCGGCAAGAGAACGACGCTGTTCATGTCTCCCCAGCGGATGTAGACGGCACGGACTTCCCCGCGCGTGCCCCGGGGGAAGGAGCTGACACAAGGGGCGCGCGAGCCGCAGGCCCGCAAGTCCGCAAGTCCGCAGGGCCGCAGCGCTGCTCGGGGCCTGTGCATGGGCTTCTCAGGGGTGGGTAACCGCGCGTCAAGACGTCCTGCCGGACGGCCCGCACCGCTCGGGGTGCCGGGCCGCCGACGACACGGAAGGGGTGCACATGTCGCACGTCGAGGAGTATGTAGAGGTCAACGTCCCCGTACGGATGGCCTACAACCAGTGGACGCAGTTCGAGCAGTTCCCCGCCTTCATGGAGGGGGTGGAGCGCATCGAGCAGCGCACGGACACGCTCACCCACTGGGTGACGAACGTGAACGGTGTGCAGCGCGAGTTCGACGCTCAGATCACCGAGCAGCTCCCGGACCGGCGCGTCGCGTGGATGACGGTCGGCGGGGAGACCCGCCAGGCCGGGCTCGTCACCTTCCAGCCGATCGACGCGACCACCACCAAGGTCGTCCTGCACATGAACTGGGTGCCCGAAGGCCTGGCCGAGGCGGCCGCCGACAAGCTCGGCTTCGTCAAACGCCAGGTCGTGGGTGACCTGAAGCGGTTCAAGCTGTTCATCGAATCGCGCGGGTTCGAGACCGGCGCGTGGCGGGGCGAGGTCTGACCGCGATGAGAATCGGGGCCGCGAGCAGGGGCACCCGGGCCGCGTCCCGGGGCGGCGGGATCCGGGAGGTCACGGCCCGGTGCGGGCTGCTGGCGCGCGGGGTGCTGTACGTGCTGATCGGGATGCTGGCGCTGCGCGTCGCCTTCGGCGGCGGCGACAAGGAGGCCGACCGGCAGGGCGCCCTCCAGGAGCTCGCGGGAAAGCCCTTCGGCGGTGTCCTCATCTGGGCCGTGGGCATGGGTCTCGTCGGCATGACGCTGTGGCGTCTGTCGGAGGCGTTGTTCGGGGCGGCCGGGCCCGACGGTGACGAGCCCGTGAAACGGCTGGCCTCGGCGGCCCGGTGCGTCTTCTACGCCGTGGTGGCCTACTCCGTACTCACGTTCTCGGCGGGCGGCGGCCGCTCCGGCGACGAACAGTCGCGCGATGTGACGGCGAAGGCGCTGGACCTGCCCGCCGGCCAGTGGCTGGTGGGGGCCGCCGGACTCGGGATCGGCATCGCGGGGGTGGTCATCGCGGTGCAGGCGGCGCGGCGCAGCTTCCGCAAGCACCTCGCCATGGCCGGGGTCTCGGCACGGTGCCGCAAGGCCGTCGACTTCCTCGGAGTGACCGGTGGCCTGGCCCGGGGAGCCGTGTTCGCGGCGGCCGGAGGCTTCGTGGTGTACGCGGCGCTGCACTACGACCCCACGCAGGCGAAGGGGCTGGACGACACCCTGAGGTCGTTCACCCACACCGCGGCGGGGCCGTGGCTGCTGGTCGTGGTCGCCGTCGGGCTGATGCTCTTCGGGCTGTTCTCCTGGGCCATGGCCCGGTGGCGCGAGGTCTGATTCCGGCAAGGGGGATACCCGCCGAAGGGAAGCGGAATCCTTGGGAATCTCGGCCAAGTTGGCGTACGCGCCTGCATGACTCCCCGAAGTGACGTTCCATCACCCCTGTACGGGGGCACCCGCGTGGTGCCGTTGGTTCGTCCACCGAGGAGAGCACACCATGACGAAGATCCTCGTCCTGCACAGCGTCAGCCTGGTCAGGTCGGCCCTGGCCGCCCTGCTGAGATCGGAAGGGCCCTTCGAGGTCACATCGGCGGGGTGGCGTGCCGGGGCGCGCCAGGCCGAGGCCTTACGACCAGACGTGACGGTCGTCGACCTCGACTGTCCGGGGACGACGGCCGTTCTGGCGGACGACGGACGCGCGGACCGGCAGGTCCTCGCGTCCCCGTCCCCGGTCCTGGTCCTCGCGTCGACCGGCGCACCCGGCGCCCTGCACCGGGCCTTCCGGGCCGAGGCCCGCGGCTACGTCGACAAGGACGGGTCACCGGGACGGCTCGTACGGGCCGTCCGCAAGGTCGCCGCGGGAGAACGGTTCGTCGACGCCTCGCTGGCTTCCGCCTTCATGGAGGCCGACCCCGTGCCGCTGAGCCCGCGGGAACTCAGCGTGCTGGCCCGGGCCGCGGAGGGCGATTCCATCGCCGAGATCGCCCGCACCCTGCACCTGGCGAGCGGGACGGTACGCAACTACATGGCGGCGGCGACCCGCAAGACCGGCGGCCGCAACCTCATCGACGCGATCCGGATATCCCAGGGGGCGGGCTGGGTCTGATCCGAGGCCGCCGCGGACGGGTGCCGCAGCCGCGTCATTCGTCCGTGGTCCGGTTCCACCGCCCCACCAGGTCGCGGTACAGGGGTGATCTGGCGGGGAGTTCCGCATGCGTGCCGCACACCGCGCGGGTCCCGTCAAGGACGAGGACCCGGTCGGCGCGGGCCGCGGACGAGACGCGGTGGGCCACGACGACGAGGGTGCCGGAACGGTCCGCGAGGGCCCGCTCGGCACGCTCCTCCGTACGCGGGTCCAGGTGGCAGGTGGCCTCGTCGAGCAACAGCAGCGGGGCCGGCGAGAGGTAGGCGGCGGCGAGCGCGAGGTGCTGGCTCTCCCCTCGGGACAGGTGCCGGGGGGACACCTCGGCATCCAGGCCGCCCAGCCGCTCCACCAGGCCTTCCAGCCCCAGGGCGCTGACGGCCCGCAGCACCTGGGCGTCCCCGGGCACGCAGGCACCCGGGCCCGGGCCCGGGCCCGCGGACAGGTGGGTCAGGTTCTCCCGCACGCTGCCGGTGAACACGTAGGCCTGCTGCGGCAGCAGGGTCCGCCGCGGGTCCGGTCCTGTGGCACCGGGTTCCCGGCCGGCGGCAGCGCCGGCGACGAGGACCGTCCCCGCGTCGGGTGACAGCATCCCGGCCAGCAGCGCGGTGAGCGTGGACTTGCCGATGCCGCTCGGCCCCACCACGGCGAGGTGCTCCCCCGGCCGCACCACCAGGTCGAGGGCGTCGAGTACGGGAGCCGCGCCGGGGCCGTAGGCGAAGGTGACGCCCCGGAGCTCGGCCGCGGCGGCGCTCTGCGGGCCGGTGTGGACGAGCGCCCGCGGTGTCGTCGCACGGCGGTCGGCCGGGGTCGGCGACACCGGATCGCAGAAGCGTTCCAGGACCACCAGCAGCCGGGTCCCCGCGGAACCCACTGCCGTCATCAGGGAGTTGAGTGCGGGCAGCAAGGCCTGGACCACGTAGGTGAGGCCACCGGCCAGCGTACCTGCGGTGATTCCCCGCCCGAGCAGCCAGGGCGTCGCGACGAGCAGCGCGATCACCGGCAGCCGGCCCGCCGCGCCCAGGGCCAGGGTGCGCAGGGCCGCCCAGCGGGCGAGCCGGCGCGCCAGCCGCTCCTGGGTGGCGATCAGCGGCTCCACCCGGGCCCGCGCCGCCGCCTGTCCACCGCACGCGACGATGTCACGCAGGCCCTCCCCCAGCGCCCCTACCCGGTCCGAGAGCGCCTCGTCGGTGTCCAGGGACCGGCGCTGCACGGATGCCATGGGGCGGAGCGTGGCCAGGAAGGCGGCCGCGCCCAGCAGCAGGGGTGGCAGCACGATCAGCAGCAGCACCGGGGCCAGGGCCGCCATGCCCGCGAGTGCGCCCACGGCGGTGAACACGAACGAACGTGCCGTCAGGACCAGCCCCGCGAAGGAATCCCGGGCCATTTCCGTCTGCTGGGTCAGCCGGGACACCGCGCCCGTGTCGGGAGCGCGCACCGGGTCGGCGACGGCGCGGTCCAGCGCCTGCCGTACCGCCCGCCGGACCAGGCCGTCCCGCAGCGGCTCCACGAGGTCCGCGAGGCCGGCGAACACACCGCGCAGCGCGAGGCCGCCGAGCAGTGCTCCGGCTCCCGCCGCGGCCAGCCAGGCGAGACCGGTGGCGGTGCGGCCGGCGAGGAAGCCGTCGTCGAGGGCGCGGGCCACACCGTAGCCGCCGAGGAACGTGTGCGCGGACTCGAGGAGCGACCAGCCCGCCAGCTTCCCCAGTGCGCCCTTGCGGCCGCGCAGGAAGCGTCGGGCTTCGGGTGCCACCCGACGCCAGGACCCGGCCTCGGTCACCGCGCCACCTCCCGGTCCGCTTGCGCACCCGTCTCCGCGGCGGCGGCGAACACCTCCCGGTAGGCGGGCTCGCACCGCCACAGCGCGTCGTGGGCGCCGGTCGCCCGCAGCCGCCCGTCCTCCAGCCATACGACGAGGTCGGCGCGGACGGCGGACGAGAGGCGGTGCGCGACCACGATCCGGGTGCCGGGCCGGATCGCGTGGGCGAGCGCCCGCTCGACCTCGCGGGCCGTGACGGTGTCGAGGCTGGAGGTGGCGTCGTCCAGGACGAGGAGCCGGCCAGCGTGGCAGAACGACCTGGCCAGCCCGAGGCGTTGGACCTCGCCGCCGGACAGCGGGGCGTCGGCGAGGCGCGTGTCGTACCCGTGGGGCAGGTGCCGTACGAACGGGTCGGCGCACGCGGCGCGGGCCGCGGCGCGGACCGCTTCCGGGCCGGGGTCGGGACCCGCGCCGAACCCGATCGCGTCGCCGACCGTGTCCCCGAGCAGCACGGGCCGGTCGAAGGCGTACCCGACCTCGCGGCGCAGCGCTTCGGCGCTGACCTCCCGCAGGGGTACGCCGTCCAGCAGCACCTGGCCCGTGTCGGGGTCGGTGAGCCGGCCGGCCACGGCGGCGAACAGCGTCTTGCCGGCTCCGGAGCGGCCCACCACCGCCACCGTGGTGCCGCCGGGGATCACCAGGCTGATGTCGTGCAGGACCGTCGATCCGCCGCGTACGACCCGGACGTCCCGCAGTTCCAGGGTGCCGGGGCCGTCCTGCGGCAGCTCCGCCCGGCCGTGGCCGAGTTCGGGCAGGGCCAGGAGGGCGGCGGTCCGGCGGGCGGCCGCCCGGCCGCGGACCACGGCCGCCAGCCCGCCGGTCACGGCGCCGATGCCGGCCGCGAGGGCGGCGTACCGTGAGGCGGCGAGGAGTTCGCCGACGCCGATGGCGCCGGCCGACAGGCGGATGCCGCCGACGGCGAGAACCACGTACAGCAGCATCGGCATGAGGGCCGCGGAGCGGGCCGTCGTGCCGCCGTAGACCTGCCACATGCGTCGGCCCTCGGCGCCGAGCTCGGGCAACTGCGCGAGGATCCGCGTGCGTTCGCGCTCGGCGGTACCGGCGGCGGCGATCGTGCGCGCCCCGGCCAGTGCCTCGACGAGACGGCCGGCGGTGGCGAGCTGCACCTGCTGGTAGCGGGCGACGCTGGTGAGGGTGTCACGGGCGAAGGCCCGCAGCAGGAGCACCAGCAACGGAACGCCCAGGAGGAAGGCGAGCGCAGTCCACAGGTCGATGAGGAAGAGTGCGGCCACCGCGCCGAGCGGCGCCACCAGTGCGGCGACGGCGTGCGCGGCGGCGGCCGGGACCTTCCCGGCCTCGGTGGCGTGTGCGGTCAGCCGCGCGGCGGTCTCACCGGGTGCGTAACGGGCCGCGTGGTGCGGGGCCGTCCGCAGCAGCCGGGTGAGCCCGAGCCTGCGCAGCCGCGCGGTGGAGCGGCCGTCCACCTCGCCGGTCAGCCGTGCGGCGGCGGCGTCCAGGGTCACCTCGGCGGCGATGACCGCGGCGCACAGCAGCGTCCAGGCGGGGCCCGACGGGGCTCGGCGGAGCAGCAGGTCGAGGGTGTGGCCGAGGATCGCGGGTTCGGCGAGCGCCGCCGCGGCGGCCGCCACCGCGCAGCCGAGGACGGCGGCGGTGCGCCCGCCACTGTGCCGGGCCGCCGCCACGAGTGCCCGGTCGGCGCTGCGCGCCTCGGCGGGCGCCTGCGCCTGCGCCGTGTCGACCGCCGCGTCAGGGGGGCTCATCGGCGGGTGCCTCCAGTGATGTGGTGCGGGCCCGGACGGCGAACCGCCGCCCGGGCCCGAGGTGACCTATGTCAGTTACAGGTCGTGATGCTCAGGCTGCTGTCTCCGCAGAGGAGCAGGCTGGCCCGGCTGCCGCCGCCCGTCATCGCGGCCTCGGTGGTCTCTTCCTTCGGGGTCTCCATCGACTGCAGGTCAAGAAGCGTCATGTCAGATTCCTCTTCTTCTCTCGAGTGGTGCGATGGGTCACGGCCCCGGGTGGGACCGGCTTGGGGGCCGCCGCGCGTTCGCGCAGCGGCGGGAGGAACGGCAGGTGTGCGCGCCCACCGGGCGCCGCGCTGCCGAGGGCGAGGAGAGCGCCGGCCGTGCCCGTGGCGAGGTCCATGGACAGGCGCATCATCTGCTCGCCGGGGAAGGCCAGATGCCCCTGGTACGGCACGGCGTGCCGGGCCAGTGCGTCGATCTGGCGGGCGATGGCACCGGGTCCGGTGCCCGGGCCCGGCGTGGTGGTCCGGGCCAGGTGGAGGATCATCCCGGCGGCGCCGCGCAGCAGCCCCGGCTGGGCGTAGAAGGTCGCCTGCGCCGCCCGTACGATCTCGCGCCGGGCCTGTTCGAAGCGCTCGTCCGGGCCGTGCTCCAGCCAGTCGTCGAGCACCATGCCGATGCCGACGCTGCCCTCGCCGAGGTACGGCATCGTGCGCCATCCCTCGTTCACCTGGAGGGTGCCGTACGCGCTGGTGACGCAGCGGTCGAGGTCGCGGTGGAGTGCCTGGGCGGCGTGGGTCAGCAGTTCCTTGTCGCCGGTGCGCTCGTACAGTCGCAGGAAGAGCAGGGCGGGGCCGGAGTTGCCGTACAGCAGTCCCGCGCGGGCGGGGCGCTGCTCCGGCCGGGCGATGAGCTCGGCGCAGCGCAGGGCCGCGGTGTGCAGCTCGCTCTCGCCGCTCGCGGTGCCGAGCGCGTCCAGGGCCAGGCCGATGCCGGCGAGTCCGCTGTGCAGGTCGGGACCCGCGCTCTGCCAGGGCTGGTGCAGCAGCTGGTCGGCGAGGGCGAGAGCACGGCCGTGGTGTCCGAGCCGGTGCAGCGTCCAGGCCGTGCCGGCCAGGCCGTCGTAGAAGCCGAGCGGAGTGCCGGAGAGCGGTGCCCCGGTCCGGTCGAGCAGCCATTCCTCGGCCTCGGGCCAGGGTCCGGCGCCGGTCTCGGCGAGGGCGTGGAGCACCCCGGCGATCCCGTAGCCGAAGCCGATGCCTCCCCCGGCGGTCGCGAACTGGGCGATGTCGCCCGGTACGAGGCGGTCCTCGCGGTCCGGAGTGGCGCTCGCACGCAGCGCCGCGGTCATCGACGTACGGGCGGCCGGCCACTGCCCGGGCTCGACGGGCAGGTACGGCCCGGTCGGGACGGGCGGGCGGGCACCCGGTCCGTCCTGCGGGGCGCCGGCCATGATCTCCTCGACGGCCTCGTCCAGGAACCGCCGCGGTACGGGGAACTGCTCGGCGGCGACGGCGGCCAGATGTGCGGCCTTGGTCCGGTCCATGACGAGCAGGCTGGTCAGCGGCAGGAACAGGGCGAGCCGCAGGCAGGCGAGGGCGTAGCGGTCGACGGAGAACCCGCGCCGTCCGGCGGGTGCGACGAAGGCGGGGTTGGCGACGGTCTGCCGCAGCCCCTCGTCGACGTGCGCGGCGGCTTCGAAGTCCAGGAGTGCGACCGAGGGTTCGCCCGTCTCGTCCTCCGCCACCATGATGTTGAAGAGGTGGAGGTCGTTGAAGACCACCCCACGGGCGTGCACGGCGTCGACGGCCTCCGTGACCCGCCGGTGGATCGTGAGGGCCCACTCGGTGTACGAGGCGAGTTCCGCCGGGTCGGGGTCGGCCTCGATCAGCGGGTGGCGGCGGGCGAAGTAGGTGTTGAGCGGTTTGCCCGCGAGGTGCTGCAGTACGAGGAAGTGGTGGCCGCCGACGGTGAAGGTGCCGCGGACCGACGGGACGCAGTCCAGGCCCTCCAGGCGTTCCAGCGCGGCCTGTTCGCGGTGCAGCCGGGTCACGGCGTCCGCGCCGTCGGCGGCGAGGCCGGCGTGCGGACGGGCCTCCTTGAGCACCACGCGCTCGCCGGTGCGGCTGTCCTTGCCGACGTAGACGCCGCCGCCGTTGGAGAAGTGCAGCGCCCGCTCCACCGTGAAGGGGACGCCGGTCAGGGTGACCGCGGAGCGCGCCGCGAGGTGCGGCTTCAGGAAATCGGGCAGTTCGAGCCACTCGGGCGGCTGGAAGACCGGTTCGCGCCGGTCCGGTACGAGCCGCCCATCCGGGGTCCCGATCGCCGGGACCAGTTCGCCGTGCTCGTCGTAACAGTGCCTCAGGGTGAAGCTGCCGTAGCGCAGGTGGACCGGTCCGGCGCCCCAGCGCAGATCGCTGAGGATGTACGGGCCTGCCGCCCCGGCCAGCGCGGCGTCGAGGTCCTCCGCGATCCGGCGGCACTGCTCCTCGTCGGCCGGGTACACGGTGATGAACTTCCCGCTCGCCGCGCGGTCGGCGTACTTGGCGTTGCGCAGGTGCAGCAGGTAGCGGCTCGGGATGAACTTGAAGGCGATGCTGCGGGCGGTGCAGTACTCGTACACCGTCGTCAGCAGCGACTCGGCGTTGTCGAGCGTGGCCGAGACGTGGATCTTCCAGCCCTGCGCGGGCAGTTCGGCCCCGGCGGGACGCAGCGCGAGCCAGTCGCCGCTCCGGTGCGAGAGCCACCCCGACGGGACGGGGGCGAGGGCGGCCGGATAGCTCTCGCCGGCCCGCCGGTACGGCGCGTCGTAGAACCAGCGGTCGGCGTCGCAGAAGGCGGCGTACCCCTTGTTCACACCTGCTCCCTCGGTCGGTGACAGAACCGACCGTGTCACGCCCGGCACGCGCGGCGACAGTCACCGCTGTCACCGGTGGGGTGTGCAGTACTCACGAGTCACGAGGCTCCGCTTCCCGTAGCCCGGGCGGCTGGCGCCGGGTCCAGCGGTGCCACCAGTGCCGGCGGCGCGGGTGGACGGCCCGCCCCAGCCTCCGCCCGATCAGCAGGTAACCGAGGAGCGCTCCGGCCGTGTTGAGGATGACGTCGTCGATGTCGAAGACGCGTCCCGTGACGAGGGCGCCCTGGATGAGCTCCACCAGCGTCATCAGGCAGACCGTCACGGCGCCGACCCGCAGCAGCCCTCGGGCCGGGGGCAGCAGGACGGGCAGGAGCACACCGAACGGCAGGCCCAGCAGCAGGTTCCCGCCCAGCTGGCGCACCGCCTCGATCGTCGACGTCCCGTCCAGGTAGGCGCTGATCGAACGGCCGGGACGGAGATTGCTGTGTACGAGGGCCGCCGAGGCGGCGGACGGTTCCAGCGTCAGCCGGGCCAGGACCAGGCCGAACAGGATGGTCCCGACGAGGGCGATCACCATGGCCAGTGCCCGGACGGCCGGGTGTACCGGCCGGTGTTGCTTCCCGGTGGCCGTTAGGGCCGGTTCCTTTGGCTCCCCACCGCGCCTTCGCGCGTAAGTCCATGTCATGAGGGCGCGTCTACCCTGCGGACGGCCCGGTACGCGAGCGCCGGCGGCAGCCCGCCTTGGCGCCGCACGCGGGACCTCACGGGTGCATGCACACGACGCCGTCGGGCACGCGCACGGCATGAGCGACATCACCCGCACCGCACCGCACCGCGGCAGCCCACCCGCTGCCGCCCTCGGGGCGCGCACCCGCGCCGAACTGCGGCGTACGGCCGTCCACGTCTGGACCGACAATCTCGCCGACCAGGCGGCCGCCCTCACCTATTACGCCGTACTGGCGCTCCTGCCCGCACTCGTCATCGCGGTCTCCCTCGTGGGGCTGCTGGGCGACGGGTCGAGGGACCGGCTGGTCGCCGAGCTCACCTCGTACGCGCCCCCTCAATCGGCGCAGGTACTGCACGACGCGCTCGCCGGCCTCTCGGCGGAGCACTCCTCGATGTGGACCCTGCTGATCGGCGGCGTGCTGAGCGCGGTGTGGTCTGCATGCAGTTACCTGGCGGTGTTCCGACGCACCCTGCACACGATGCACCGGGTGCCCGATACGCGGACCGCGCTTCGCGCGGCCCACATGCTGGTCCTCAACGCCGTGCTGCTGCTGATCCTGCTCGTCGTCGGCGCCGTGGGACTGGTCGTGTCGGGGCCGCTGGCCCGACGGGCCGCACAAGCCACCGGCGGGGACAGCACGCACGGCATCGTGCTCCTGCGCTGGCCCGTGCTGCTGGTGGTCGTCACCCTCCTGGTGCTGGTCCTCTTCCGCACCGGCCCCGCCCAGAGCCGGGGCGCCCGCCGGGGCCTGCCCGGCGGCGTACTCGCGGCCCTGCTCTGGCTGGCCGCCTCGGGGCTCTTCACGCTGTACACGGAGCTGGGCACGTACGGCCGGCTCTACGGCTCGCTGGCCGGCATCGTGGTCTTCGTCGTCTGGCTCTGGTTGGCGAACCTGGCGCTGCTCACCGGGGCCCGGTTCAACGCGGAACGGGCACGGGAACCCGCCCCCCGGCCCCACCCCTGAGCCTCGGCGGCCGAGCGGGGTTTCGCAGCGGTGGATTCCCGGACCCGAGAGTTCTACCGTGGGAGCAGAAGCTGGAGCGGCCATGCTCGTCACCTCACCCTCACCCCCGCCCCGCCCGCCCTCACCGCCCCCGCCACCGCCGAGATGACCGGGTCCGGAGGGGCGGGACGGCTGTCGCCCTTCGGGCGGACACTCAGCGCGATCCGCCGTGCGCGGGCCGGTCGCCGCTGGGCCCACGTGCGGAACCTCGATCTGTGGCAGCGCTCCCTCGGGTTCGCGGCGCTCGGGTTCCTCACACTGGTGCCCCTGCTGATCGTCGTATCGGCCGCGGACACCCGCGGGGGGCAGGGGTTCGCGCAATGGCTGGGAGACGGGCTCGGCGTGTCGCCGGCCGCCAGGGTGGAGATCGAGCGGCTCTTCGCCCTGCCCGGCCAGGCCTGGCGGACCACGACGGCGTTCGGCCTCGCCGTGCTCGCCGTGTTCGGCCTGTCCTTCGGCACCCTGTTGCAAAGCGGATACGAGCAGGTCTGGGGTCTTCCTCCGGCCCGCTGGTGGGCCAGATGGCGTCACGTGCTGTGGCTCGGCGTGCTGATAGGTGTCCTCTACCTCGCGGCGATCATTCCACCGTGGCGCGATTCCCCGGCCCGCGGTTTCGTCACGGTGGTGATCGGAACCCTCTTCTTCTGGTGGTCCCAGCGCCTGCTGCTCGCCGGCCAGGTCCCGTGGACCGCCCTGTTTCCCGGGGCGGCGGCCACCATGACCGGACTGCTCGGGCTGCGGGTCTTCTCCCGGCTCGTCTTTTCACCGCTGATCGCGTCCAGCGCGGTCACGTACGGCCCCTTCGGAACCGTCCTCGTCATCCAGACCTGGCTCGTCGGTATCGGGGTCGTCGTCTTCGGGGGCGCCCTCGTCGGCCGACTGCTCCACGACGAACTGCTGCGCCGGGCGCGCCCGGCGGATCCCGGCCGGTGAGCCGAGGGCTGCGGGGTCGGCGCCGGGCGACACCGGCCCGGCCGTCGCACGCGAACGGCGTGCCCGGCGCGCGATGCGGCGGACCGGGCGACCGCCGCCGCCTGCCGTTCGACGTACTGCCGCAGCTTCTCGCCGCGGACTCCCTCATCTTCTTCTGATCTCAGAGTCCACTGCGGCTGGACGTGGGGCAACGGCAGGCCCGCGGCTCGTGCGTTCGCATACTTGCGACGTGACAGACCACGTGAAATCCCTGCCCGATGCCGCCATACCGCCCGGCGGCCTGCGCACTTGGAGCGTCAGCGACGCCGAGCGCTGGCGCGCGGCCGCCACCCCCGCCGCCTTCTCGCCGGTTGCCGGAAGTTGGGCGCTGGCCCCGCTGGTCGCGGTGGCGGCCGTCCTGCTCGGTTGGAACGATGCCGCGACGGCGGATCGCGGCACCGGGTGGGCAGGTTATCCGGTGGTGTTCCTGCTGATCAGCCTGCCGCTGTGGTTCCGGCTGACCCCCGTCGCCGCGCTCGCGGCCACAGCGCTGCTCGCCGGGTACTCGGCGTTCACGCTGGCCGGCCTGCCCGCCGGCGATACCGCGGGCCTCGGCGGCTGCCTGCTGGTCTTCGCGGTCTGCGCGTACGTGTGCGCAGGGGCGACGCTACGGCTGCGGGCCCGCCGACGCCAGCGCTCCCTCGCCCTCGCCGCCGCCGGCCCGGGCCGCCACCCGCTGCCCCGCCGGCTCCCCGAGAGCCACCGTCTGCGCGGCCTGGGGCTGATGCTGCCCGGCGGCGTGCTGTGCGTCGGCGGCGTCATCATCCTTTGCTGGGCCCTGGCCATGGACCTGGGGGCACGGCGGGCGGGCACGTACGACGCCACCGGGCAGCAGATCCTGGCCCTGCTGTCGGCGGTCCCCGGTGCCGCGATGCTCGGCCGGGGGGTGGCTGCCCAACTGGCCGCGCGCCGACTGCGCGCCGCGCCGCAGCCCGCCCTGCTCGTCGGCGTGCGCGCCACCGGTCCCGCGCACAACTGGCTGTACGCCGACGCCCGCACCCCGACCGCACAGCCGCTGATCTGCTTCCGGAGCCGGTTCGAGGACCGCGTCAGCCCGGTGCGGACCCTGCAGGGCGGCTCGGCGGAGCGACTGCGCGCAGAGCACCAGGACGTCAATCCCTTCAGCGAGCCCTTCGAAGCCATCCTCTACGGCGCCCCGCGTGAGGGTGCGGAAGTCGTCCTCGAGTACGCGGTGGTCCACGACGGCACGCTCATCGTCACGGAGGTGGCGGCCGTCCCGCTGCTGGCGCGGCTCCGCCGTCAGCACGCCGAGTGGGGGGCGTCCGGCACCTCGTCCCCGTCCGCCCTCTGGCAGCGCAAGAAGGATGCCGACCGCCGGAGGCGGTCCGTGGCGTCGACCGGGTCCTCCGGCTCCTCCTGCGGGTCGTTCTACGGCTGCGGCTCGGACAGCAGTTGCGGGGGCGGCTGCGGGGGCGGCGACTGATCCACGTGAGTGAAGGTTCAACCACCTTGCGGAGCAGGCTAGTTGGCCGGAAGTGAAGGTGACTGCCGCAGTGCACACATGGCATGATCAAGATTGACGTTACTTACCAGTAACACCTCCTCCCCCCATCGAAGGTCACCGCTCAGTGCGCACCACGCTCACCACACGCCTCCTGCTCCCCGGCCTCACCACGCTGGCCCTCGCCGCCACCGGCTGCTCCTCGGTGGCACACACCAGTGCCGCCGAACCGGCCAGCCCCGCCCCCCTCACGTCGACGGCCGACGGCACCCAGCAGCTCAACGTGGCCGCTGCACCGCAGGGGTCGCCCGCTCCGACGGCCATCGCCCGCACCCGTACCGGCAAGGGCCCCGAGAAGTCCTCGCTGAGCGTCGCCTCCTACGACAAGGCGAACGGGCGGGCCGTCATATCCGCGGCCCCGCAGGGAAGTTCCGCCGCGCCGAGCCACTCCCCCACGCCCGCCACGCCCGCCACGCCCGCCGCTCCCGTCGCGGTGGGCGACGTCATCGCCAGCGCGCCCGCGCCCGGCGCCCCCGACGGCCTGCTCGCGAAGGTCACCGAGGTCGTCGGCAAGACGGACCGCGGGACGGAAGTGAAGACCGCCGCCACCACGCTCGCCTCCGTCCTCAACGACGACAAGGCCGAAGGCAAGGTGCCGGTCGACCCCGCATCGGTCACCGTCGAGCCGCTGATGAAGGGCGTCACCTTCTCCTGGGCGAAGCCCCAGGGTGCGCGGTTCGGGCCCAAGGGCGCGACCCTGCCGCTCGGCAACCTGCGGCTCGACGTGGACGCCTCGGTGGACACCGCCCAGGACGCCCCCGCCTCGGCCGGCGCCTCGGTGTCCGGCTTCGTCCAGCTCGCCCCCGAGGTGGAGTTCTCGTACGACGGCAGCTCCGGCGCCGGCCACGGTCCGAGTTCCGCCTTCCTCGGCATGAGCGGGGCCTGGTCCTCGCAGTGGGAGCTCAAGGGCCGCGCCGCCGCGAGCACCGGGGCGCCCAAGCGCATCCCGTTCGCCAAGCTGCACAGCGCCCCCGTCATCCAGGTGGGCCCGGTGCCCGTCGTCGTCAACCTCGACATGACCTGCTACGTCCAGGTGGAAGCCGACGGCCGCGTCACCCTCGACGTCCAGCAGGACGTCAAGGGCGACTTCCGTGTCGGCGGCAGCTACGCGTGGGGCAAGGGCTGGACCCCGGTCAGCACCTCGGCCGTGCACAGCTCCCCGGTGAAGGCGAGCGTCACCGCCGCCGGGCGGGTCAAGGGCGCCCTCGGCGCCGAGGCCTCCGTGGGCCTGTACGGGGCCGTCGGCGTCACCGCCGACTTCGCCCCCTACCTGCGCGGCGAGGCCGACGTCAAGGCGAGCGCGTCCACCGACGGCAAGACCTCGGTGAACGGCTCCTGGGCGCTGCACGGCGGCTTCGACCTGAGCGGCCAACTCCACTTCGCGCTGTCCCTGTTCGGCACACCGGTCATCGAGCGCCGCATCCCGTTGGGCACCCTCAACCGCGAGTGGCCCCTCGCGAGCGGCCGCACCGCGGGGTAGCGGGCGCCGGAACACCGCCGGCGGGCAGACGGCCCCGCTAGGACGAAGGTGGCCCCGCCCCTGACAGGGCGAGGGCGCCTTCCGCCACGCGGGCGGCTGCCAGCTGGCCGGGGGTGGTCTCGGCCAGGGCGCGGAACTCGCGGTTGAGGTGGGCCTGGTCGTAGAAGCCACAGGCGGCCGCCACTTCGGTGAGATGCGCACGCTCGCCGGTGAGCAGACTCATGGCCCGGTGGAAGCGCAGGACCCGGGCGGACATCTTGGGCGTCAGGCCGACCTGTTCGGTGAACCGGCGGACCAGGTAGCCCTGGCTCCAGCCCACTTCGGCCGCGATCCGGCCGACGGGGATCGCCCCGCCGGCGCGGCACAGCAGTCGCCAGGCGTGGCTCACCTCGGGCGCGGGACGCGGGCCGTGCTCGAGCCGGGCCGCCAACGCGCGGTCCAGCAGGTCGAACCGGGCTCCCCAGTCGCTGGTGGCCGCCAGTTGCTCCACCAGCATCGCGGCCTCGGGACCGAGGACGTCGCGCAGCTCGACCACCCTGTTGGTCAACTCGCTCATCGGCAGTGCGAACAGCCGGTAGGCGCCCAGTGGGGTCAACTCGAGCCGAATCGCCTCCTGGCCGCCGGGGTGGTCACACACCCGGGGCCCGTCCTCCAGACCCGCGACCAGCGATCCGGTCACCTGGCTGTTCGGGCTCGCGTCCCCCAGTCGACGGCGGATCTGGGCGAACGGCTCCCCCAGACTGATCACGACGACGGCTCGGCCCGTGGGAACCAGCCGCACCCGATAGGGCGAGGCCGCCGCCTCCCAGTAGCCGGCGTAGCTGTGCACGATCGGGCGCAACTGGGCGGGCCACGGCCGGCTCACCCGCCACCGGCCACCCACCTGGGTCACCTCGACTCCCTGACCGGCCGTGCGTGTGCTCGAGACCACCGGCATACCCCTCTCCCTCCCGTGGCAACGGGCGCCCGGCGCGAGCGGGGCTCCCCTGACAGGTCGGTTCCCCTCGGCCCCCGCACCACTTCCGGATCAAGCATCAGCATCCCAGACAGCGCCCCGGAGCGATCCGTTCAGGGGCGGACTCCCTGATCGGGCGTACGGACGGCCCCGCACGGGCGTGGGCGGCGGCCCCACGCGGAGATCATCGGGGCGGTGGCCAGGTCGAGGCGTCCGGTGGCGAGGTTCGCCAGGTGCGGGTCGATCTCCCCGTCGGTGGCAGGTCCTTCCGCCACCAGACGACGGCGGATCTGCCGCACGGTCGCGGCCTCCAGGACGGCGCAGGCCGACGAGGTGACCGGGAAGTACGCGTCGGCCTGAACGTCCTCCAGGCCGGCCTCCCGCAGCAGCCGGGGCAGGGTCCGTCCGTACGCCGGGTCCGCGCCGCGGGCGGCCATCAGGGTGCGGAAGCCGGAGCGCAACCGGTTGGCGAGCTGCTGTTCGGGACCCGACTCGTCCGGACACAGCAGCGGCTGCAACCCGGGGTCGGCGTCGTCCAGGAGCAGCCAACCGCCCGGCCGCAGCGCCCGGACCATGCGGCGCGGCGCCTCGGGGCGGTCGGTGACGTGTACGAGGACCAGTCGGGCGTGGACCAGGTCGAAGCCCGCCGGGCGGCGGCGGGTCGGCCGCCACGTCGTGGCGCAGCACCTCGATCACGCCACCGGCGATGTCCCGGGTCCAGGACACGTCGATGTCGGTGGCCACCACCGTTCCCGCGGCGCCGACTCGCCCGGCCGAGCCGGTCGACGTGCCGGAACGTCACCGGGTCGAACAACTCGCTCAGGGCGTCGAACCGGATCCCTGCCTCGCCTGCCGGTTGTCCAGCAGGTAGCCGTGATCGTCGTCGTGCTCAGCCATGGGGCGATTCTGGCAGAGGGGCGGTCGGGCGCGGCCAGCTCCGCCGGACCTGGTCCCGGAGCCAGATGTGCGCCGGGTCGGCGTCGTTGCGCGGGTGCCACGCCATGCCGAGCGCCACGGGCGGCAGTTCCAGCGGTACCTCGAAGGTGGTCAGGCCCAGCACGTCCAGGGGGTGCGCCGCGCCGCCGGCCGGGGCGAGGCAGACCAGGTCCGTTTCCCGGCAGAGCAAGAGCGCGGCGCTCCAGCCCGGTACGACGGCGACCACCCGGCGGCGCAGTCCGAGCTCGGCCAGCCGGTCGTCGATGGGGCCCCGGACCCGGCCCTGCCGGGACACCCCGATGTGGTCGGCGGCGGCGAACGCCCCGGCGGTGACCGTCTTGCGGCCGGCCAGGGGGTGTCCGGCTCGTACGGCGGCGAGGAGGCGCGTCCGGCCGAGGGACTCGGTCCGGGTTTCCGGGTCGGGGTGGCCGATGACGCCGATCTCCAGGTCGAGCCGGCCCTCGCGCAGGGCGGGTGTGCCTTCCAGGGCCTCCGGCATGAAGCGGAGAGTGACGCCGGGTGCTTGGCCGGAGACGGCGCGCACGAGCCGGGGGGCGAGCCCGGCGAGGACCATCTCGCCCGCCTGGACGGTGAAGTCGCGGGCGAGCCGCGCCGGGTCGGTGACGGGCTCGGGTGCGAGGAGGGCGCGTGCCTGGTGGACGAGGGTGCGGACGCCCGGGCGCAGTTCGACGGCGCGGGGCGTGGGGACGAGCTGCCGTCCGGCGCGTACGAGCACGGGATCGCCGAGGGCCCTGCGGATCCGTCCGAGGGTGCGGCTCATGGCGGGCGCGGACACGTGCAGCCGGGCGGCGGCCCCCGTGACGCTCTCCTCCTCCAGCAGCGCGTCGAGGGCAACCAGCAGATTCAGGTCCAACTGCCTGTCGAGTCCGTCCACGAGATGTGTCCCCCCTCACGGGCCGGTCCGCTCAACCCCTGGGCGACCAGCGTCTTTTCCCTGCACGCAATCACACCTTGCCATAAGTGCACTGGAGTTAATCCATCCGGCCACCCAGGCTCCAGGCATGACAGAGAACATGCAGGACGTACTCGCCGTGGCGAGCCAGAGCGGCCCCACGATCACCTTCTTCGACGCCGTGGACTTCCGACGGCTGGGAGTGCTGGAAGTCCCGAACGAGCCGCACGAGCTGTGCTTCGACCTGGTGCGGCGGCGGCTCTACGCGACGATCACGTACCGGTCCGGCTATTACCACGCCAACGGTGGCCGTGCCCACGAGCTCGTGGTGATCGATCCCGATCGGCGCCGGATCGTCGACATCGTCGACCTCGCGCCGGAACGCGCGCCGCACGGCATCGCCATGGACCCGTCGGGCGAGCTCCTGTGGGTGAGCGTCGAGGCGCACGGCGCCGAGGAGGGCGCCCTGGTGGCGCTCGACGCGGACACCCTCAAGCCGGTGCGCCGGCTGTCCGTCGCCGCACCCGGTCCGCACTGGTTCACGCTCACGCCGGACGGGAGCCGTGCTTACAGCGCGAACAAGGAGGCGCCGTTCGTGTCGGTCGTCGACATCGGTTCGGGAGCCGTGGCCGACCGCATCGAGGTGCCGGGGAGCGAAGGCATCGCGGCGTCGCGCGACGGGCGGTTCGTCTATGTGGCCGCCCCCAAGGGGGACTTCGCGGTCGCCGGGCCGGTGCCTGACGCCGGGGTGCGGGTCGTCGACACGGCCACGGGCGCCCTGGTCCGGACGCACCGGACGAACGGGCTCGTCTTCCCCGTCCACGTCACCGCCACGGATCTGGTACTCGCCGGAGAACTGCGCATGCGAGCGGGCCGGTCGGCGCTGGGCGTGCACGAGCCGGGGCTCCTGCACGTATACGGCAAGGACGGCGCGGAGCGCGGCTGCGTGGAGGTCGGCGCCTTCCCGCTGACGATCACCTCGTCACCCGACGGGAGGTACGGCTACGTCGCGGCGGTCTGGTCCAGCACGGTGACGGTGGTGGACTTGGAGCGAGTGGAGGCGGTGGCGACCCTCCACGTCGACCGCGCGGGAGAGCCGGGAGCGCACGGGCTCGCCTACATCCCGGCGCGGAAGCACGCGTAGCAGCGGGATGCGTCCGGGGCCTGGCAGGTCCCGGGCGCGTCCCGTCACCCCGATCACGGATCCGGGGGCTTGTTGCAGCAGTGCGAGGCGCTCGACGTCATGCTGGCCACAGCGACGCTGCTGGGCGTACGCCGGGGCTGCAGGTTCTGGAGTTTGAGCACGGCCATACGGTTCACCTCCTCGCAGTAGTCGGGTACGCGGCCCCGCGCGGCTGGGGCCGGGGCGGTCGTACCGGCCGATCGGCCGAGCCGAGTCAACTCCGCCCGCGACCTTCACACATGCGGGCGCGCCCCCCGCAATTGCCGCGCGGGACACCCGGATCAGCGCCGCCCTCGGACGCCGCGAATGGTGGTGGTGGCGGCGATGGCGGGCCCGCGCACAGCTCCGGCCGCCGATCGCGCCGTCCGCACCCGTCGCCTGGAGCTACCCTCCGGGGATGGAACGCGCAGAGGTTCTGAAGCGAGTCATCGGCATCCTCACCGAGGCCCAGGAGATCCGCCGGGCGGCGGAGGCCGGCGAGGATGACGACCGTCCCGACACCGAAGCAGGAGTGATCAACCAGCTGCTGAACGAGATGCTGCCGTCGATCAGCGTCCCGGCCGAATCCTCCCCCCAGGAGGTGGCCCGTCTCGTGGCGGAGGCACTCGGCCCCGCTCTCCACGCCATGGTCTCCGGGTTCAGCCTCGCCTTCACCAGTCTGGCCATGGCACACGACGCCGGCCGGACGGACATGTCCTCGGTCGAAGTCCTCCAGCAACTCGCCCTCGAAGTCGAGGCGGGGACGTACGACGGGGACTCCTGAACTGCCGCACCGGGCCCGTCGCCTCGCGTCCGCTCGGCGGCCTCGCGGTCGCCGGCGAGGTGGGCGACGATGGATCGGACCTGCTCGTATCCGGTCATGGCGAGGAAGGTCGGGGCACGGCCGTAGGACTCCATGCCGACGAGGTAGACGTCCTTCTCCGGGCGGGAGAGCTCGTTCACGCCGTGGAGGTAGACGGTGCCGTAGGAGTGCTGGTTGGGGTCGATCAGCGGCGCCAGCCCGACGGGGGCCTGGAGCCTCTCGTCAAGCGCGGAGTCGAGTTGGTCAGGCCGCGCGTTGGTGGAGGGCGTCCAGAGCAGCCAGTTCGTCCCCGGAGAGGCGCAGTGCGCCCGCAGCCACGTTGGCGGCGAGGTGGTGGGGGTCTCCGGTGCCGGGGATGGCCAGCACATGCGGTCCGCGGTGCAGCGTCCAGGCCAGGCGGACCTGCGCGGCGCTCACTGCGTGCGCCCGCGCGACGGTGAGCAGTTCGTCGTGCTCGGCGCCCGTCGCGCCCGCCTGTCGCCCTGTGCCGGCGATCGAGTAGAACGGCACGAACGCGATGCCCTGCTCACCGCAGTCGCGCAGGAACGCGTCCTGCTCGGGCCGCACGCCGATCCCGTACATGTTCTGCACACAGACCACCGGCGCGATGGCCCGGGCCTCGCCGAGGTGCTGGGGGGTGATGTTGGAGAGGCCCAGGTGGCGGATGAGCCCGGCTTGCCGCAGCTCGGCCAGTGCGCCGAAGCGTTCGGCGATCGAGTCGGTGCCCACGATGCGAAGGTTCACCACGTCGAGGTGGTCGCGGCCGAGCTGGCGCAGGTTCTCCTCGACCTGGCCGCGCAGTTGCCCGGGGGTGGCGTGGGGCAGCCACTGGCCCGAGGGGTCTCGGCCCGGTCCGACCTTGGTGGCGATGACGAGGTCGTTCGGGTAGGGGGCCAGCGCCCTGCTGATCAGTTCGTTGGCGGAGCGCAGGGACGAGAAGTAGAACGCGGCGGTGTCGATGTGGTTCACGCCGAGCTCCACCGCGGTGCGCAGCACGCTGACCGCCTCGGCCCGGTCGCGCGGCGTGGCGTCCGCGATCAGCGCCTCGCCGGTCTGCGGCAGGCGCATCGCGCCGAAACCGATCCGGTTGATGGTCAGGTCGCCGAGCGTCCACGTACCGGAGGCGGCCGCGGTGATCGTCTGTGAGGTCATGCCAGGGATGATCTCCGCGCAGTAGGGTGACCGCCATTGATTCAGACATGTGTGAATCCGGGGGTTCGGTGTGCTGGCGGAGCTGGTGTTCTCGACGAGCGATCTGGCGCAAGTGCGGTTCGCCGTTTCGCCGATGTGGGAGGTGGGGCCCAGCCTGCGGCTCTTGCGCTCCGGATGTGCGCATCCCGTTCACCAGCCCTGGATCGGGCAGGTGAGGCCCAGGCTGGCTGCCGCGGGGCTCGACCGAGGGGGGCTGGCCGAGCTGGTCCCGCCCGCGGGTTATGTCCCCGACTTCCTCAACCCCGCGCCCGCCTCGCCGGCTCCCGCACTGGCGCAGGAGCTGGCCAGGATCCTGGCCACGCCCGCTGCCCAGGTACGCCAGGACCTCGACCGTCTCGCGGACGAGCAGGGCGGTCTCGGCCCGCGTTCGCGGGCCCTGTACGCCGAGCCGCGGATACGTCTGGCCCGGGTCGTGGAAGAGATCGAGGGCTACTGGCAGCTGGCGCTCGCCCCCTATTGGGCGCGGGTCCGGGGCGTCCTCGACGCCGACGTCTTCCACCGGGCCCGCAAGTTCGCCGAGCAGGGCCCGGGGCGCCTCTTCAACGATCTGCACCCCTCGGTGAGTTGGACCGACGACGCCCTCCGGCTGGACCGCCGACAGCGTGACCTGTCCCGGGAGACGGCCGGTACGGGGCTGGTGCTGATCCCATCGGCCTTCACCGGCCCGGTTACGTTCACCCGGGTGACGCCGCCGGAGCCCCCGCAGCTGGCCTATCCGGCGCGGGGTGTGGGCTCGCTGTGGGAACCCCGCCCGGCCACCACCCGAACCGACGCGCTCGCCGCGGTCTTGGGCCGCTCGCGGACCCGGCTGCTGGCCGAGCTGGAGACGCCCGCCTCCACCACCGATCTGGCCCGTCGCACCGGGCTCTCACGGGCGGGGGTGTCCCAGTACCTCACCGCGCTCCGCGATGCGGGCCTGGTCAGCGCCCACCGGGCCGGCCGCTCGGTGCTGTACGCACGCACCGCGGCTGCTGATTCCCTGCTTGCCCCGTGAGCCGCGAGTTGCCCGACCAACTCGCCTGTCTACGAAGCACTTTGAGCCCTTGACATACCATCCACTCGATTCCCGCACCCCCGCGTCATCGCCGGGACCGGCGGGAAGTGAATCTTGATGAGAGGGCGATGAACACTTGCGATTGACAGGCAAGCACCGGATATCCATCGTTGCCGCGGCGGCCGCGACGGCCGTCGTGGGAAGTCTGCAACTGTCGGCGACCGCGTTCGGCACCGAGGACACCGGGAACAGCGCGACGGAGACCGCGAGCTCCCGGACGGCCCCGCCGACCGGAGAGGCACCCGACTCCCACGCTGAGGATTCCGCCACCTACAGCAGCGACGGCACCACCTTCAAGAACGGTGTCATGTCGCTCGGCACACAGGCACCCCGGCCCGAGAGCAGAACGGCCGCGGCCGCCGCACCCGCACCCGCACCCGCACCCGCAGCCGCACCCGCACCGCCCCAGGGCGAGGGGTGGAAGCTGAGCGGTGCCACCAAGTGGCTGCAGACCGGCTACACGATCAAGTTCTACGACCAGAAGTCCGCGGACTGGCTGGCTCCGTACGTGCAGGCCACCGCCGCGGACCTGCGGCGCATCACCAACCTGCCCGTCACCGTCGACACGAAGCCGGTCGGCTGGGACTACGTCCGGCCCAGGGGCGAGGTGATCGTCGGCCTCCTGCACCACCCGTGCGTTCCGCCGACCGACGGCGGCAGCATGGGCAGCACCGGCTGGAAGGTGGTCCGCGACGGGTCGGGCACCGCGAACCTCAGCTGCGGGTTCACCGTCTCGTCCGTGCCCGAAACCGTGACCAGCGGGCACGCGTACATCGACGACGAGTTCTTCACCTCGGCCGGCAAGCCCACCGCAGCCATGGGCGAGACGTACATGCGCAACCACATCAGCCACGAGATCGGGCACACGCTGGGCCTGGCGCACGCCAACCGCAGCCTGAACAAGAGCGATTGCGTCAAGGGCACCGACTCCGGCGAATTCCCGGTGATGTGCTCGCCCACGTACGCCTACCCGGACAAGCGCGCGGGCACCTACGTCCAGCAGTTCGACGTGCAGGGGCTGCGACGCCTCGCCGCCGGTGCCGGCGCCACGCTGTCCCCGCAGGGCAAGGTGAGCGGGATCGGCGCCAAGTGCCTGGACGTCAAGGGCGGAAAGGCGGCCAACGGCACGCAGATCCAGCTCTACACCTGCAACGGCTCCGCGGCGCAGTCGTGGATCCTGGGCAAGGACGGTACGGTCCGTGCGCTCGGCAAGTGCCTGGACAACGCGCACAACGCGAGCACCAACGGCAACAAGATCAGCCTCTACGACTGCAACGGCAGCGCGGCGCAGCGCTGGTCCGTCAACGCCAAGGGCCAGATCGTCCACGTGACGTCGGGCAAGGTCCTCGACGTCACCGGCGGCGCGACCGCCAACGGCACCGTGGTGCAGCTCTACACGGCGAACACCAACAAACGCCAGGTCTGGACCACGCCCAAGTAGTCCTCCCCAGGGGATGCCCCGGGCTGCCTTGCCCGTGCAGGATCTTTCGTCATGAACGACGGAATTCTTGCCCGTCTCGACGAAGCGGCGCACTCGGGCGAACTGGTGCGCCTGCGCCGGTCGATCCCGGGTGCGCAGCGGCTCGAGGGCTTCATCGTCGCCGCGGGCGCCGAGTGGGCCCTCATGGCGGTCTGCACGGACACCCGGCTGAACGGCTGGGCGGCGGTCCGCATCGCGGACATCACCAAGGTCCGTCCACGGGGCGACGAGACCTGCCTGACCATCAGAGCGCTGCGCCGACGCGGCCAGTGGCCGGTCCAGGCGCCCGGCCCGGCCCTCCCGCTGGACGTCCCCGAGATCGACGCCGCGCTGCGGGACAACCACCGGCTGGAGTACGAGACGGCGCGCCTGCTGCGGGTGCGTGACCCGCACGCCACCGCGAAGGGCCGCTCGTACCATCCGGGCCACCACCAGCGCGCCCTGCTGGCGGCCGACCCCGACCTCGCGGCGGCCGCCCTCCTCGACGGGCGCGGCGACGGCCGGCCGACCGCGCGCCGCCGCCTGGGCCACCGTACGAGCGGCCGGCGGGACGGGAAGCGTACGCGAGCTGGCGGCCGCGCTGCCCGGGCACGACGAGCATGACGACCCGGTCGACGCCGACTTCGCCCTGGCCTGCGCCGAGGCCGATCCGGAGCCGTTCCTCGACACGGCCGTCGAACGGTGGTTCGGAACCGGCGCCCTGCTGCGCCGCCTGCGCGCAGCACACCGTGCCGGGCGCCGGCCCTGGCTCGTGCTGCACGCCATGCGGGCGGTCCTCGAAGAGCCCTACCGCATCGACTGGCAGCTGGTGGCGGCGGCCCGGCTCGGCTCCCGGCTGCCGCGCCCGGCGGCGGAGCTGCTGCGCTCGCGTCCGGACGGCCCGCCCGAGGTGGCCGTCGTCCTGCGGACCGGGCGGCCCGCACGGCCGGGCCGTCCGCTGCCGCCGCCCGCACCCCCGGCGGCGGTCGCGCAACGGCACCGGCCGCCCCGGTCCCACTGGGCGTCCCAGTGGCAACGGCCGGGCGAAACCGGCCCGTTCGGGGACACGGCCGAGTCTGCGCGGCACGCGCTGCGGACCATGCCCGTCGCCTACGACACCCACACCGATCCGGCCGCCGCCACCCTCGCCCACCTCGGAGCGGTGATCGAGCGCGGGCAGCTGACCGCCTGCGAGGCCGTGCCGCTCGTCCGCCCGGCGAGCGTCCCGACCTCCTGGGTCGGCCAGGCTTCCGGCTGGGCCGACGTATTCCGCGCCGCATGGAGCGGGCGCGCGGCCCTCCACGTGGAGTCCGCCGCCCTGCTGGCCCGTTGGGCGGCCGGCCGCGTCCCCGCCGCCCGATGGGCCGCGCTCCACCCGCTCCTGCGGCACTACCCCGGCACGCTGCCCGAGCTGCTGTCCGCTGCCTCCGCGGCCAGCCCTTCGTACGACGTCACTTTCGGCGCGACCCACACCGGGGGCGATCTGCACTGGTCCAACCGGTCGGCGTCGGCGGTCGGGGTCCAACGGTCCGTCAGCACGAGCCCCGGCGGCTGTCGCAAGACCCTCGCACGGACGTACACCCCCGACCTGATCACGACCCTCGACACCCGGACCACCACTCCCGTGTGCGGTGGATCCGCGAACATCACCATCCCCCTCAAGGCGGACGTACCCGGCGGAGCCGGATGGATCGAGATCTGCCTCCTGGACGAGCTGGGGCGGGTCGTCGGCGGCAAGTGCAACTTCTACAAGCGCTGACCGCGCGTCCCCGGGCTTCACGGCTTCACGGTTAATTGGATGATATTGGCCGAATGTACAGATTCGGTAATATCGAGTGTTATGCCGGTCGAACGGTCTCCACTCGGTCCAGAGTGTGGCCTCTCGGCAGCAAGCCGGGACTGCAGCCGCCCGACAAGGCCCTGACCAGGTCCTGACGGGCATGTCCTTGAGGTGACATCTCCATGTCTGCTTCTCGCAACACCCGCCGCATCGTCGCCGCAGTCGCGGCCTCCGTCGCCCTCGTCGGCGCGGCCGCCCTGCCGGCCGTCGCCGACGGCCACCACCGCGACGGGAACTCGCGGCGCTCCTCCATCGTGATCGGCAAGGTCCAGTACGACAGCCCTGGCCGCGACGACCGCTCCAACCGCAGCCTGAACGCCGAGTGGGTCGAGGTGAAGAACACCGGCCGCAAGGCCGTCAACCTGCGCGGATTCACCCTGACCGACAAGCAGGGCAACCGCTACCGCTTCGAGGGCCTGCGCCTCGACGGCCGCTCGAGCGTGAAGGTCCACACCGGCAAGGGCCGGGACAGCAGCCACGACGTCTACCAGGACCGCCGCAACTACGTCTGGGACAGCCGTGACACGGCCACCCTGCGCAGCGACCGCGGACACGTGATCGACACCCGCTCCTGGGGCAAGCGCGGCCGCTGATCCTCGGCCGTGCTCGGCGAGCCCCCCGAGACGTCACCGTCTCGGGGGGCTTCGGCCTGCCGCTGCCCGGCTACCGTTACTCCGTATGGCTGACATCGAGAGGGAGTTGACCGCGGAGTCGGTCCGGGATCTGCTGCGCGCCCAGCACGGCGACCTGGCCGATCGCCCCGTGCGGCTGGGCGCGCGTGGCTGGGACAACCAGCTGTGGCGGCTCGGCGACGACCTCGCCGTCCGGCTGCCCTGGGCGACGCGGTCCGCGGACGAGCTGCTGCTCAAGGAACACGCCTGGCTGCCCGTCCTCGCCCCGCACCTTCCTCTGCGGGTCCCCGTCCCGCAGCGCCTCGGCGAGCCCTCCGAGCGGTTTCCGCGGCCCTGGATCGTCACCACCTGGGTTCCGGGCACGCCCGCGGACCGCGCCCCCGTCACGCGCGGCGCGGAGGCGGCGGACGCCCTCGCCGCCTTCCTGACGGCGCTTCACCGACCCGCCCCCGACGGGGCGCCCGTCGGCCGTGGCCGCGGGGGACCACTGGCCGACCGCGCCGAGCAGTTCGCCGAGCAGCTCGCCTCGGCCACCGATCTGGGGCTGATCCCCGACCCGGACTCCGTCCGCGCCGTCTGGGAAGACGCCGTCACCGCGCCCGAGTGGACTGGGCCGGCACTGTGGCTCCACGGCGATCTGCATCCGGCCAACGTCCTCACCGCCGGCGGCACCTTCTGCGGGGTGATCGACTTCGGCGATCTCTGCGCGGGCGATCCGGCCTGTGATCTCGCCGCCCCTTGGACACTGCTGCCGGACGGCGCTGCCGACCGCTTCCACAGCGCCTACCAGCCGACCCCGGACACCGCGACACTGCGCCGCGCCCGCGGCTGGGCGCTGCTGCGCGCCCTCAGCGGCATCCTCATCGGAGAGGCCGGCACCCACGGCCGCCCCGGAGGCAAGCCCACCTGGGGCCCACCCGCCCACACCGCCCTACGCCGCCTCACCGCAACGGCCCGAGAACAAGACCTCGGGTAAGCGATTCCTCCCGGGGCTGAAGCCCCGGGGGTTCCTTGCTAGATCCTGCTGAACCGGCTCGCTGTGCCGCGCGCAGGCCCGTCGCGATACGGCCGCATGCCTGAAGTCCGCGCGGGCACCAGCGGACGCATGGTCCTCATCGCGCTCCTCCTCGCCCTCGCCCTCGCCCTTGCCGCAGTCGCCACGGCCTGCCGTCCACCGGGTGCGCGCCGCACCGCGGCCCCCGCTTTCCGTGACCGGGCGTTTGACATCGGCCCCATCGGCCATACGTGCCAGGAGGCACGCCATGGCCAATGAATCCGCGCACAAGAAGTCCGAGCACGCGAAGCCGCCGGGAACAGTGGAGACCATGGCCGCACACGGCCAGGAGGCCGTCCTCTACGGCGTGCTGGCCGACGACATCGAACTGCGAACCATGAGCCAGGCCAACGGGGCTGCCGGCGGGAGCACTCACGAACAGAAGCTCCGGCTGGGCGAGCAGGTGGCCCGGGCGGTGCAGGAACGCGAGTCGCAGGACGCGGAGTTGACCGAGAGTGTTCTGCGGCCCGTCGCCGCAGACGTCAACCGCGGTCCGGAGAAAGGGGAGCTGGCTGGCGAACCTCTTCTTCCTCGTCGAACGGGAGAACGCGCAGCCGTTCCTGGACGCCGTGCGCCGGCTGCACACGGATCACCCGCACATCGCCATCCAAGTGTCCGGCCCGCTACCGCCCTACAGCTTCGTCTCCCACTAGAAATCATGCTCATTCACCCCGTGACATGACAAAGCGCGTGTTCCTGACCAAAAGCGTCCACCCTGGGGCGGCCGCGGATCGCGCGCCGACCGCCCCTATCCTGCGCGGACCGGGGATCGCAGCTGGTCCACGGCGGGGAGGGGATCAACAGGCATGGAAACGGTCGACAAGGTGGACGCATCGCAGGTGCGGCAGTGCCCGGAATGCGGGGCCACCATCTCCGTGCAAGCACGGTTCGTGAGCTGGTGCGCGGCCTGCGACTGGAACGTGGATCCGGGCTCACCGGATCCGGACCGGGGCCGCCTCGCGGTGTTCCGCCGGCACCTGGCCATGCGCTACGGGCAGCAGCTCGCGGAGGAGATCGAGCGGAATGGGCAGGCGGCCGACCAGGTCGGGCCGGACAGGTCGACCGTCCTGGCCTTCGGCGTCTCCCTGCTGGTGCACTCGGTCACCGGGGGGCTGCTGCTGGCTGCGGGGGCGCTGATCATCGGCGGGTGGCACACTCGCATCCTGCCGGTCTTCGGCGTCGTGCTCCTGGTGGTCGTGGCGGCGCTGCTGCCCCGGCCGGGCCGGCTGCCGCGGCACGCGCCGGTGCTGTACCGCGCCGACGCGCCCCGGCTCTTCGAGCTGATCGATGAAGTGGGGGCGTCCGTGGGTACGACCGGGGTGCACGCGGTGATGCTGGACACCGCGCACAACGCCTGGGTACGCACCTATGGGATCCGCAACCGGCGGGTGATGTGCCTGGGCGCCGGGCTGTGGGAGGTCCTCTCGCCCCAGGAACGCGTGGCCCTGCTGGGCCACGAGCTCGGGCATTTCGCGAATGGCGACGTCCGCTCCTCGTTCGTGACGCACGGAGCGCTGCGGTCCCTGGCCCACTGGTACTCCTTCCTGGTCCCGCAGCCGGTGGTGAGCCTTGTACACCTGTGCGTGAACGCCCTGGTGTTCCTGCCGCGCTGGGCGGTCTACGGGCTGATCGTCCTGCTCGACGGCCTGACGTTGCGGGCTTCGCAGCGGGCCGAGTACCGGGCGGACGCGGGCGCGGCCCGAGCCGGTTCGACCGCGGCGGCCATCACGTTGCTGGACCGGCTGTTGATCGGCCACGCGGTAGAGGCCCACCTGCAACGCGAGTCCATAGCGGCGCCCCAGGCCAACGGCGACTCCCGCGACCGCGAAACGCGTGAGGCCGCCGAGCGAGCGCTGTGGGAGCGCTTGGCCGCACGGATCGACTCCATACCCCGGAGCGAGTACGAGCGACTGCGCCGGGTCTCGGCCCGGCGCGGGCACAGCATCGACGACACCCACCCGCCGACCCACCTGCGCCGCCGCTGCCTGGCCTCGGCCGACCCGCAGCCGGCCCGGGTGGTCTGCGACGCCTCCCGGGCCCAGTCGATAGCGGCCGAACTGGCTCCAGCCCGCGCCTGGCTGGCCCGTACGGTGATCCGGTACAACGCCGACTAGGCCAGGCGCGGGCAGGAGGAGGGACACGTCCGTGGGCCTGCTCAAGGAGCTCCTGCTGCTGCCCGCGGCGCCCGTACGGGGCACCGCCTGGGTGCTGAACCAAGTGGTCGCCGAAGCCGAGCGGCAGTACTACGACCCGGACGCCGTGCAGCGGGAGTTAACGGCTCCGGCCGCTGCCGCCGCCGTCGCAGCAGCGGCAGCGGCAGCGGCCGTGAACAACCGGATGGCCCCGGGGGTCGCCGTCGGAGCGGGGTACGCGCTGGGTCGGACGAAGAAGGCAGAGCTCGCCCTCGGCGTGGGCACCCTCGTCATGGGCAAGCGCCTCCACCTCGGCCCGCGCGCGCTGGCCGAATTCGCCGCCGCCCGGCTTCAGTAGTTACCACCTGGAAGGTCTGGCGGACCGGCTCCACGAGCGGGCCCAGGGGGTGCAGGACCGGCTGACGGGCCCCACCGAACCGCCGCGCCCAGTCCGGCAGCGAAGAGCAGGCCGCCGAGACGGCCTCACGCCTCCACGAGGCGCCGGCCCCCATGCTGACGCCGCCGCCCTGCACCCCCTCCAGAACCCCCAGCTCCCGGGCAGCGCCGGTCAGAACGTACTGGACCGGCTGCTCGCCGGGGGCGTCGTGCTGGCCGGCGACATCACCCTGCGCATCGCCGACGTGGACCTGGTCCGGATCGACCTCAAAGCCCCCATCAGCTCCGTGATCGACTTCGGTCCCCTCGGCAGCCTGCCGTGTACCGTCGGCTGGAGGACGGGTTTACCGCCGTCGGGGCCGGACACACGCGCAGCATGACTGAATCCCGTGGAAGCGCGAACTCCAAGACGTCGACCGCCAACTCCCCGGAGCAGAGCCCCTCATCGGGGCCTGCGACCGGCACCGCCGAGTCTGCGACCCGAAGGGTGAGCGCGGTCGCCGAAAGCGCCGGCCACCTCACGTCGGTGGCCGCGCCCGCGGCCGAGCGGACCAAGGCCGCCGCGAACTCCGCGCGGAAGTCCCTGGGCTCCGCCACCCGCCAGACGCTCGGCAAGGCCACCGTGGCGTGGACGGTGGTGAAGGGCCGCAAGGCCATCGCCCTCGGCGCCGGCGCCGCCACGGTCGCCGTGACGGCGGGGTCGTACGCGGTGGGCCGGCGCGCCGGACTGCGCCGCCGCGGCCCCCTCTCCAGGCTCACCGGTGGCCGTCTCTGAAACGCGCCGCCGGGCGCGGCGGCCCCACAACCCCGCAAGGCCCCGGCACCTCGTGCCGGGGCCTTGCGACGCGTGCTCGGGCGGCGTGCCGGGCGAGGTCGGCCTCTGCGGCACGACTGCTCGTAGACGCCTTTGACGGGTTCAGCTGCCGCACTTGCCGAGGCAGACCCTCGGGGTCTTCACCGGGGCCTTGGTGTCGATCAGGTAGTCCCAGTCGTAGGCCACGGCGCCCACCGACGTGTCGGCCCAGCCGTCCCGGTAGCGGGCGAAGTCGTAGGCGCTCGCTTCGCCCTGCCACGCCACCGTCGCGCCCGCCGTGCAGTCGATCTGCTCCCGGAGCCAGCCGGTGATCTTCTTGGCGCCCTGCTGCTGGGTCACGTACGCGTACACGTTGACGCTCGCGGTCTTGTTGCAGCGCAGGGTGCCGTGGAGCACCGCGTCGCCGTCGGGGGGTGACGCTGCCGATGCGTGCGGCCGTCAGCGTCAGGGAGAGTACGGGCGGTGCGGGCGGGGCCTGGATGCGGACCCGGCCGCGGGAGGCCGCCGGGCTGCCCTGGCAGCGCTGTTCGAAGCTGGCGTCAAGGGAGTTGAGCCACCCCTGCGCGGTCCAGTCGATGCTGTGCACGGTGAAGCTGCCCGCGACGGCATGGCAGTAGCGGCCGTCGCCGCTGAAGTCGATTCCGGGCGTGTTCTCGTGGAACGGGAACAGGGTGGCTCCGGCGTACGTTCCGGCGGTGAGCTTGCGGCCCGCGGGGGCGCCGAAGGCCACGTACCACCAGGTGTCACCGTCCTGGACCCGGATCTCCGCCATGTCGCTTCCGGTGCCGCGGTAGACGAGGAAGGTCTGCCCGGCAGTACTGAAGGACTTCGAACGCCCCTGGGTGATCTCGTCACCGGCATCACCGCTGAAGGTGAACGTCCCTTCGGAGACGGGCTGTTCGATAGACGGCAGCTCCGGTGTGTCCTCGGCCTCGGCCATCCGGGCGTACCGCGGGCCGTGGGCCGCCGGGGCGGAGCGTTCCCCCGCCCCGGGCGCCGTCACGACGGCCGTGTTCTGTGCGGCCGTGCTCTGTACCGCCTTGCTCTGTGCGGCGGCCGCCGCGGTGGCGCTCGCGGCCACTCCCCCGGCCGCGAGGCCCACCAGCAGGCCCGCCGCCGCGACGGCGCGTACGAGCGCGTGTCGCGTCGTGCTCCGTGTCGGGGATCCCCCCTGGATTCCACTGTCCTGGTCGCGCGCAGCCTAGGTCCCGCGGGCGGGCCGGGGATGCGTCTGGCCGAGACTGGAGGGGAGGCGGCCAAAAGCGCGGGCCCGGGATCGCCGCCGCCCGGCCGACGACGGCGCCGTCCATGCCGCGTCCTAGCTCAGCAGCACAGCACGGGGACGTGGTGCACGAGGTTGTTGGCGAAGCCGCCGCGGTTCCAGGGTTGTTCGAGTGGCTGGGTGTGTCCCTCGGTGTCCGTGGCACGGGTGATGAGGGTGTGGCTGCCCGGCGTGGCCGTCCAGGCGCAGTGCCATGCCTGCCATGCCCACGCGCGGCGTGCCCGCGGCGCCACCTCGGCTTCCGTCCAGGTGCGGCCCCCGTCGCCGCTCACCTGGACCCGCGCGATCGGCCCGTACCCCGACCAGGCGCGCCCCTCCAGCGGTACGGGCCCCGGGCGCACGACGCGGACGCGCGACATGAAGTCGGGGAAGCCCGGCGGGACCATCAGGGCGCGCGGTGCGATCCGGCCGACCGGTTCGCCCTGCTCGTCGGGCGCCTGCCGGTAGCGGTAGGCGACGGCCTGCTGGAAGCCGGTGAACGGGGCGTCGACCAGGGTGATGTCCCGCAGCCACTTCACGTGCGCCATGCCGTACCAGCCGGGGACCACCAGGCGCAGTGGATACCCGTGCTGCGGGGGCAGGGGCAGGCCGTTCATCGCGTACGCGATCAGCACCTCCGGCTCCTCGCCGGTGGCGACCGGCAGGGGCAGGCTGCGCTGGTAGTCCTGCTCGATCCCGCGTTCCACTCCGTGGTCGGCGCCGGTGAAGACGGCTTCGGCGGCGTCCGCCCGCACCCCGGCCTCGGCGAGGACGGTCCGCAGCGGCACGCCCGTCCAGTCCGCGGTGCCCACGGCCTCCACCAGCCACGGCTGGCTGACGGGCCGCGGCGACAGGCGCGCCCGGCCGTTGCCCGCGCACTCCATGGTGACCCGGTGCGTGACGGCGGGCAGCGCGCGAAGGGCGGCCATGTCCATGGCCAGTGGGTCACGGACCCGGCCGCCGACGGTGAGCTGCCAGGTGGCCTCGTCCGCGGCGGGGATGTCGTAGTGGACCAAGACGTAGTGCAGCCCGGCCGGGGTGACCTCGTAGCGAAGGGCCTCCAGGGGCAGCCCGTGGTTGCGGGCGGCGAGGGCCAGCTCGTCCAGGCCGATCCCCTCCCCGACGGACGCAAGACGCCCGGGAGTGCTGACATCGCCGAGTGACGCCGGCTCCATCTCCTCATGGTCGCGCGCCCCGCCGGCGACTGCGACTGCGACTGCGACTGCGACTGCGACTGCGACACAATGCAGCGGTGACGGGAAGGCGTTCTTCGCGATGTACTCCTGGCACCTGCGGCACTGGACCGACCATGACATCGCGTGGGCTGAGTTCGCCGCGGCCTCCTACCACGCCATCGGCGGCAGCGACGGCTGGAAGACCATGCTGCACGAGCGGGCCGCCTGCGCGAGCCGCGCGGACAGGTACCGGCTGGAGAACATCGGGCACGAGTCCTGTACCGGCGAGACCGTCTGACGAACCTACAATGCTCGAATGATCTTCATTGTGGTGAAATTCGCAGTCAAGCCCGAATACGTGGAGCAGTGGCCGGAGAAGGTCGCGGAGTTCACCCGCGCCACCCGGGCCGAGTCCGGAAACCTGTGGTTCGAGTGGTCCCGCAGCCTGGAGGAGCCGAACACCTACGTCCTGGTCGAGGCGTTCCAGGACGACGCGGCCGAAGCACACGTCACCTCGGAGCACTTCCGCGCTGCCCTGGAGACGATGCGTCCCCTCGTCACCCGTACCCCCGAGATCGTCAGCACCACCATCGAGGGCGCCACCGGCTGGAGCCGGATGGGCGAGCTGCAGGTCGACTGAACTCTGCCGCCGTGCCGGGCGGGCGGTGCGGACGGCGCGGGGTGATGCTGGTGGCATGGGTGGCGTTCCCGGGGTCCGGCTGCCCGCCGCCTACAGGGCGGCGGCCCGCCTGTCGGTGCGGGTCACGGTGGCCGCCGGCGCCGGTTTCTACCTGTTCCTGTACGGCTTCGGCTCGACCGTCGCCGCGACCTACGCACTGTTCGCCGCGGTGGCGCTCGCGGGCCTGTCGCACATCCCCGGTACCGGCCGGCAGCGCGCCGCGGTGGTGCTCCGGCTGCTGCCCGTCTGCTGGGTGCTGATCACCATCGGCACCTACCTGTCCGTGCGGACCTGGAGCGCGGCCCTGGGGATGCTGGTGGTCGGCTTCGCGCTGGCCTTCGCCGCCGTGGGCGGCCCGCGCCCGGCGGGGGCCGCCCCGGGGCTGCAGCTGATGTACATCCTGCCGTCCTTCCCGCCCTACGATCCCGGTTCGCTCGGCCAGCGGCTGGCGGGCGCGACGGTGGGCATCGCGCTCCTCGTCCTCGCGGAGACGTTCCTGCTGCCCGATCCGCCGACCGTCCCGTACCGGGAGCTGGCCGCCCGGGCCGCCGACTGCGCGCGGCGGTGCGCCGACGAGCTGACCGGGCCGCCGTACGTGCTGTCCGAGGAGGCGTCGCGGGAGGCGCGGGAGGCGAGTACCGGGCTGCGGTCCTCGCGGGTACCGGAGGCCGAACGGCCGGCCGGGCCGGGCCTGCGGGACCGGGCCCTGGCCCACACCGGCCTCGCCACCCGCACCCTGTTGGCCAGGCTGGCGGTGCCACCGCGGCTCCCCCTCGGCCCGCATCCGGCCGGGACCGGGTTCGACGCGTTGCGGGCGGTACGGGACGTGGCGCGGGAAACGGCCGACTGCCTGCGCGGCCGGGCGCCCGCCGGGGACGCGCACACCGAGCTGCTCCGGGCCCGCGCGGCCGTCGCCGCGG
>NZ_JBHWVM010000045.1:0-60818 GCF_042736805.1 Streptomyces sp. NPDC060031 | reverse complement strand
CGCCTGGGGGGGCGGGTTGGTGCGGGCGGCGGTTCGGGTTTTGGTCGTGGGCGCCGGGGGGGGCGGGGCGGGCCCGGCGGGCGGGGGGCGGGCGCCCCACCGCCGCGCCGGCCCCCGTCCCCGCCTGGAGACAACCGTGTACAGAGAAACAGACCCAGCCACAGCCCCCGACCCGGACGAGAGCCGCACCGTCCCCGCCGACGGACTGCTCGTACGCCCTTACGTCGCCCCCTCGGGCCGGCCGCGCCGGCCGCAGCCGCCGACGGGGCCCACCTGGCCACAGAGCGGTCCGGCGGTCGCGCCGGCCTCGGTACGCGAGCCCGCGCCGGGCCCGGCGCGCACGCCGGCTCCGCCCGCGGTCCCGACGGGGCGCGAGCGCGGCTCCCGGCTCCCGATGGTGGCCTTCGCCCTGCTCGCCCTCGCCGCCGCCGGCATCCTGCTGTTCCTGCTGCGCACCCCGGAGCCGGAGCCGCAGCGGACCTCCGCGCCGCCCGGGCTGTCCGTACCGGTGCTTCCGGCGCGCAGTCCGGGGGTCGACGCCGAGCCCCCGCCCGACCCGTCCGTACGGTCCTCCGCGCCCCCGGCGCCGGATTCCGCATCGGCCGGAGCGTCCGCGAGCCCGTCCGCCGGCAGGGACGGGAGGCCGACGCCGACGCCGAGCGCTTCGTCGCAGCGGCCGTCCGCGAGCGGCTCGGGGACGCTGCGCCCGGGGGACCGCGGACCCGAGGTGCGCGACCTCCAGCAGCGGCTCTACGGGCAGGGGTTCACGTACGTCTCCCTCACCGGCGTGTACGACGAGCAGACCCGGCGCGGTGTCACCCAGCTCCAGCAGGACCGGGGCATCAAAGGCGACCCGCCGGGCGTCTACGGCCCGGCCACGCGGGCCGCCTTCGGGTCTGGAGGCTGAAACTCCGGTCAGCGGCCGCCGGACACGCGCAGGATGGCCCCCGTCGTGTACGAGGCGTCCGGGGACAGCAGCCACGCGATGGCCCCGGCGACCTCCTCGGGCTGCCCGGGCCGCCCGAGCGGGATGCCGGAGGCCGCGCGGGCCGGCCGGTCGGGGTCGCCCATGGTGGCGTGCATATCGGTGTCGATGATGCCGGGCGCCACGGCGTTCACCCGGATCCGGTCCGGCCCCAGCTCCTTGGAGAGCCCGATGGTCAGCGCGTCGGTGGCCGCCTTGGTCGCGGCGTAGTGGACGTAATCGCCGGGGCTGCCGAGGGTGGCGGCCGCGGACGAGACGTTGACGATCGCCCCGCCGTCGGTCTGCGCCATGTCCCGGGCGGCCCGGCGACAGCAGAGCAGGTAGCCGAGCAGGTTCACCTCCACGACCCGCCGCAGATCCTCGGTCCGGGCATCGGCGAGCCGGCCCAGGGGCCCGGTCACCCCGGCGTTGTTGACCAGGCCGGTGACCGCGCCCAGCTCGGCCCCGGCGATGTCGAAGAGCCGCTCGACGCCGCACTCGGTGGACGTGTCACCGCGTACGGTCACGCACCGCCCGCCGGCCGCCCGTACCCGCTGGGCAGTGGTCTGGGCGGCGGCATCGTCGTGGACGTAGCCGAGCACGATGTCATGCCCGTCCCCGGCGAGCCGCACGCAGGCGGCCGCGCCGATCCCTCTGCTCCCGCCGGTGACGACGGTGACCGGTCGCTGTGACATGTGCTCCTCCTGCGTGACGCGTTCCCCCTGCCGTGCCCGCGCCCATGATCGCCTCCCGCCACCCCTGACGCCAGCCCGCCCCCGCCCTGACACCGGCCGCCCGGCCGGGCGGAGATTAACAGGAGGAAATCTGCTGGACCAGCGGAAATGGTGCGGGGAAAGTGGCGGGAGGCCCACCACACCACACCGATGAAGGAGCCCTCCCGTGTCGACTTTGCGGGTCACCGCCGAAGAGCTGACCGTCCATGAGCACCCGAACGCCGACGCGCTGGAGCTCGCCCAAGTGGGCCTGTACCGCGCCGTCGTCGCCAAGAGGGCGTACCGGAGCGGCGAGTTCGCGCTGTACATACCGGAACAGGCCGTCCTGCCCGCGGGGCTGATCGAGGAGCTCGGGCTGACCGGACGGCTGGCGGGCGGCGGCGCCGACCGGGTCAAGGCCGTCCGGCTGCGCGGCGAGCTGTCGCAAGGTCTCGTGTGCCGTCCGGCCGCGCTCGCGGAGGTGGACCTGACACAGGCCGCCGAGGAGGGCACGGACTTCGCCGGTCTGCTCGGCATCACCAAATGGTCACCGCCCGTGCCCACGACGATGAGCGGCGACGTCGAGGCCGCGCCCGACCTGTTGCCATGGGTGGACATCGAGAACCTCCAGCGCTACCCGGACGTCTTCGAGGCCGGCGAGCCCGTCGTCCTCACCGAGAAACTGCACGGCACGGCCTGCCTGTCGACGTACGTCGTCGAGGGCGGACAGGTGCTGGTCTCTTCCAAGGGCTTCGGTTCCAGGGGGCTGGCGCTGGCGGAGGACGAGCGGAACCTGTACTGGCGGGCCGTGCGCGGCCACGGCGTCCCCGAGGTCGCGGCCCGGCTGGCCGCGCGGCTCGGTGCGACCCGGGTCGGCATCTTCGCCGAGGTGTACGGCGGGGGAGTCCAGGACCTGGCGTACGGAACCGACGTGCGCACGGCGGACGCGCCGCCCGGGTACGCCGTCTTCGACATCTCCGCCGAGATCGACGGCCAAGTCCGTTGGCTGGACCCGGCGGACGTGCTCCCTGACGGCGAACTGCCGCTCGTGCCACGGCTCTTCGAGGGCCCGTACGACCTCGACACGGTGCTGGAATGGGCGAGCGGCCGCGAGACCGTGTCCGGGCGGGGCCTGCACCTGCGCGAGGGAGTCGTCATCCGCCCCGCGGCGGAGCGCTACAGCCCGGTGGTCGGCGGCCGCGCCATCGCGAAGGCGGTCAGCCCGGCGTACCTGACCCGCAAGGGCGGTACGGAGTACGAGTGAGATCACCCTCGCGGGATGACCGTGAACGACGCGTTGTCCCGCGCACTCCACACCCCGGGAGACCCGCCGACAAGGTGTGGAAGGGCAGGCGGGTCGCGGAGCTGGAGGACCTGCTGATCGGCCGCATCGGCGGCGTGTCCGGCGAGGAACGGCGGGAGGTGTACCTGCGACTCGACGAGGTGCTCGGGCGGCTCGGGGAGGGCGCGGAGGGCCGGCTGGCCTTCCAGGCCGCGCATCCCGTCTGACGCGCTGAACCACAGCCGGAGATCAGCCCGTTGACAGTCGCCGAGGTGCGCGGGGATCACGCGGGAGAGCGCTTTCCCGCATCACCGGTGTGAAGGGTGGACAGTGCGCGGCGGGGCCTGCTGGCCGCGGCGGGGCTGCCCGCCGTGCTGTTCGCGCGCCCGGCGGACGGGGTGCGCCTCGACCACGTCGACCTGCGCCACCGGGAGGGCGGGGCGTTGGCGGCGCGGCACCTGCTGGCCCGCGGCTGCCGGCGGCGCGCCGCGATCGGGGGTCCGGCCGAGGGGGCGGCGAGCCGGGAGCGGACGGCCGGCTTCGGCTCGGCCGCGGGGAGCCGGGTGGCCGTGGCCGAGGGGGGCTTCACGCTGGACGGGGGCGAGCGGCCATGCGGGCGCTGCTGGGCGAACAGCCGGACCTGGACGGGGTGTTCGCGGCGAACGACCTGATGGCGCAGGGGGCCTGGCGGGTGCTGCGCGAACACGGCCGCCGGATTCCCGAGGACGTGGCGGTCGTCGGCTTCGACGATTCGAGCGCGGCGACGGCCTGCCGCCCGCGGCTGACGACCGTACGCCAGCCGGTCGAGGAGATGGCGGCGGAAATGGTCCGCCTCCTCCTGGACCGCGTCTCGGCCTCGGCACCCGCTCAGACCGTCACCCCGCCGGTGACCGCCGCACCGGCCCCGAGCCCCGCGCCGAGCCCGCGGCGCTGCCGTTCACCCCGGAGCTCGTCATCCGCGACTCCGCCTGAACCACCGCCGCGGCTCACCCCCGCCGGGCCGGCGTCTCGCCCCTGGTGTCCAAAGCCGTGCGCCAGCCCGGGAGCTGTGCCTGCGGCTCGGGGCCGGCGCGGCGGCGGCCGCCCGTGGCGAAGAAGGCCGACAGCGGCAGCGTGGCCGCGCCGACGGTGACCGCGTCCGGGCCCAGGGAGCCCATGTCGATGGTGACCCGGGCGGCGGGGTGGCGCAGCGAGTGCCGGGTCGCGTGGTCCCGTACCGCCGGGAGGATGTGAGGGCCGAGCATCAGGCCCGCCCAGCCGCCGATCAGGATCCGTTCGGGCTGGAACAGGTTGATCAGGTCCGACAGGCCCGCGCCCAGGTACTCCGCCGTCTCGTCCAGGACCTCCAGGGCCACCCGGTCGCCGGCGCCCGCCGCGGCCAGCAGGGCCGAGAGCCCCTCCTCCTCGTCCACCGCGTCACCCGCGCCGCCGCCCTGTTCCGCCCACCGCGCCAGCAGGGACTCCGCGCCCGTGTACGCCTCCAGGCAGCCCAGCGCTCCGCAGCGGCAGCGCCGCCCCCGTACCGACACGGTCAGGTGGCCCCACTCCAGGGGCGTCCCCTCGGTGTTGCCGCCGTCGGGGGAGCCGTCCGTGATCAGGCTCGCGCCGACACCCGAGCCGAAGAGGACCACGACCGCGTCGCGGGCGCCCCGGCCCGCCCCGAACCACATCTCCGCCTGGCCGAGCGTGCGCGCGCCGTTGTCGATGATGTACGGGACTTCGGGCGGCACGGCCCCGGTGGCGCGCAGCAGCGCCTCCAGCGGGACCGCGTCCCACCCGACGGTCTGGCCGTGTACGACGGTGCCGCCCGGCGCGTCGCGGTCCACGATGCCGGGTACGCCCACCCCGACCCCCAGCAGCCGTTCCGTGCCGACTCCGGCCTGCGCGAGCACGGTGGCGATCCCGGTCCGGACGTGGTCCACGATGGGCCCGACGTCGTAGCAGCCGCGCGGCTTCAACGGCATTTCGGTACGGGCGAGTTCGGTGAGGGTGAGGTCGAACAGCTCGACGCGGACCCGGGTTTCGCCGACGTCGATCCCGATCATGTGGGCGCTGTCGGGCGCCACGCGCAGCAGGGTGCGCGGCCGGCCGCCGTCGGAGTCGACGATTCCGGCTTCCTCCAGGAGGCCGTCGGCGACGAGTTCGCCGACCACGTTGCTGACGGATCCGGAGCTCAGTCCGGTGGCGGGGCCCAGCTCCTGACGGCTCATCGGACCGCCGAAGTACAACCGCTGCAGCACGGCGCTGCGGTTGCCGCGCCGCAGGTCCCGTACCGTACGCCCGCTACGCCCCGTGGTCATGTGACTCCTTCCGCGCTGACATCGATCGCAACATACCCTTGCGGGACCCCTTGACGCGACCCTTTCACGGGGCTTAACTCACGTCCTAAATTAAGGCCTGGATGCAACGGGGTGTCCGAGCCCGAGTGCTCGGACCGCATCACCGGCCTTCTCCCGACCCTGTCGAAAGGGACCGAGCCGCCATGCGCAGAACCCGAGCCGCAGCCGCCACCGCCACAGCCGTCTCCCTGCTCGCCACTGCCGCCACCGCCTGCGGCGGTGGCTCCGCGGACACGGCGGGAGGCTCCAACACCGCCCCGAAGGAGCTCACTTACTGGGCCTCCAACCAGGGCCCCGACATCGCGGCGGACCAGGCGACCCTCGGCCCGGAGCTGAAGAAGTTCGAGCAGCAGACCGGCATCAAGGTCAAGCTGGAGGTGGTTGCGTGGTCCGACCTGCTCAACAGGATCCTCGCCGCCACCGCCTCCGGTCAGGGACCGGACGTCCTCAACATCGGCAACACCTGGTCCTCCTCCCTCCAGGCCACCGGCGCCCTGCTGCCCTGGAACGCGGAGAACCTCGAGGCGATCGGCGGCAGGGACCGGTTCGTCGACTCCGCCATCGGCTCGGCCGGCGCCCCCGGCAAGGACCCGGCCGCCGTCCCGCTCTACTCGATGTCCTACGCGCTCTACTACAACAAGAGGATGTTCCGGGAGGCGGGCGTCGAGAAGCCCCCGGCCACCTGGGACGAGATGACCGCCATCGGCCAGAAGCTGTCCAACGACGGCAAGTGGGCGCTGGGCGCGGAGGGTTCGAACCTCTCCAACAACATCCACCAGGCGTTCGTCCTCGCCAAGCAGCACGGCGCGGACTTCTTCGACGCGGCCGGCAAGCCCGCCTTCGACACCCCGGCCAACGTCGAGGCCGTCAAGCAGTACGTCGACCTGATGGCCAAGGACAAGATCATCGCGCCCGGCAACGCCGAGTACGACAAGAACCAGTCCCTCCAGGACTTCGCCAACGGCAAGACCGCCATGGTCCTGTGGCAGAGCGCCGCCAGCAGCTTCACGTCCCACGGGATGAAGGAGGGCGACTGGGGCGTGGCCCCCGTCCCGGTACCCGCCGGCGGCACGCCCGGCACCGGCAGGAACACCAACTCCATGGTCGCCGGCATCAACATGGCCGTCTTCGAGAACACCGACAACATCGACGGCGCGCTGAAGTTCGTGAAGTTCATGACCAGTGACGAGGAGCAGAAGATCCTCAACAAGACCTACGGCTCCGTCCCGCCCGTCAAGGCCGCCCAGAGCGATGCCGCGTTCGCCGCCGACGACCTCACGGTCCTGCGCACCACCCTCTCCACCAGCGCCGCACCGCTCCCGCAGGTCCCCGAGGAATCCCAGTTCGAGACCGCCGTCGGCACCGCCGTCAAGGAACTCTTCGCCGACGCCGCGGCCGGCCGCCCGGTCACCACCGAATCGGTCAAGTCGAAGCTCACCAAGGCCCAGCAGCAGATGGCGAGGTGAGCGGCTCCCCATGACTTCCGCCACGGCCGGGCGGCTTCGGCGTACCACTGCCCGCGTGCGCCGCACCGGACGAGTGCGCCGTGCCGCCCTGCCCTACCTCCTGCTCCTGCCCGCCCTGCTCCTCGAACTGCTCATCCACCTCGTCCCGATGGCGATGGGCATCCTGATGAGCTTCCGGGAACTCACCCAGTTCTTCATCCGGGACTGGTCCAGAGCCCCCTGGACGGGCTTCGGCAACTACGAACTCGCCGTCGACGTCAACAAGCCCGTCGGCGAAGCCCTGCTCGGCTCCTTCCTCACCACCTGCACGTTCACCCTGCTCTCCGTCGGCCTGTGCTGGTTCGTCGGCACCGCCGCCGCCGTGTTCATGCAGGAGGCCTTCCCCGGCCGCGGCATCCTGCGGGCGCTGTTCCTGGTCCCGTACGCCCTGCCCGTCTACGCGGCCGTCATCACCTGGGCCTTCATGTTCCAGCGGGACAACGGGCTGGTGAACCACGTCATCCACGACCAGCTGGGCATCGGCGGCGCCGAGCACACGTTCTGGCTGCTGGGCGACAACAGCTTCTGGGCCCTGCTGACCGTGTCCGTCTGGAAGGGCTGGCCGTTCGCCTTCCTCATCGTGATGGCCGCCCTGCAGAACATCCCCAAGGACCTGTACGAGGCCGCCGCGCTGGACGGGGCCGGCATCTGGCAGCAGATCCGCCGGATCACCCTGCCCTCGGTCGGCGCGGTCAACCAGGTGCTGATCCTGGTGCTGTTCCTGTGGACCTTCAACGACTTCAACACGCCCTTCGTGCTGTTCGGCACATCCGCCCCCGAAGCCGCCGACCTCATCTCCGTCCACATCTACCAATCCAGCTTCGTGACCTGGAACTTCGGCACCGGATCGGCGATGTCCGTCCTGCTGCTGCTCTTCCTGCTGCTCGTCACGGCCGGCTACCTGCTCTTCACCACGAGGGGACGGAGGGACGCCGATGCCTAGGACCAAGGCCAAGGCCAAGACCAACGGCAAGACCAACGGCAAGACCAACGGCAAGGTCAAGGCCGCGGCGAGGGCCAGGGCCCGCAGCCCGCTCGATCCGCCAGCGTCCTTCAAGGCGATCCGCGCGGTCTTCCTCACCCTGCTCTCCGCCTTCGTGCTCCTGCCCGTCTACGTGATGGTCACCAGCTCGCTCAAACCCCTCAAGGACGTCGCGGGCCAGTTCCGCTGGATCCCCAGCGGACTCACCGTCCGCCCCTACACCGACATCTGGCACACCGTCCCGCTCGCCAAGTACTTCGTGAACTCCCTGATCGTGGCGGGCGCGGCCACCGCCTGCTCCGTCGTGATCGCCGTCTTCGCGGCGTACGCGGTCAGCCGCTACCGCTTCCGCGGCAGGCGCCTGTTCACCGTCACCGTGCTGTCCACCCAGATGTTCCCCGGGATCCTCTTCCTGCTCCCGTTGTTCCTGATCTTCGTGAACATCGGCAACAGCACCGGAGTGGCGCTCTACGGCTCCCGCGGCGGACTGATCCTCACCTACCTCACCTTCTCCCTCCCCTTCTCCATCTGGATGCTCATCGGCTACTTCGACACGGTGCCCCGCGACCTCGACGAGGCCGCCACCGTCGACGGCTGCGGACCCCTCGGCGCACTCCTGCGCGTCGTCGTGCCGGCCGCGGTCCCCGGCATCGTCGCCGTCGCCGTGTACGCCTTCATGACCGCCTGGGGCGAGGTCCTCTTCGCCTCCGTCATGACGAACGACGCCACCCGCACCCTCGCCATCGGCCTGCAGGGCTACTCCACCCAGAACGACGTCTACTGGAACCAGATCATGGCCGCCTCGCTCGTCGTCAGCATCCCCGTCGTCGCCGGATTCCTGCTGCTCCAGCGGTACTTGGTGGCCGGACTCACGGCAGGAGCCGTCAAATGACCCCTTCCGAAAGCCTCACCGTGACCGAACGCGCCGCAGTCGAGAACGTCATCGACCTCGCCGCCCTGCCCCGCGACTTCGCCTGGGGCACCGCCACCTCCGCCTACCAGATCGAGGGCGCGGTGACCGAGGACGGCCGCGGCCCCTCCATCTGGGACACCTTCTCCCACACCGCCGGCGCCATCGACGGCGGCCACAACGGGGACACCGCCTGCGACCACTACCACCGCTGGCGCGAGGACATCGCCCTCATGCGCCGACTCGGCACCAACGCCTACCGGCTCTCCGTGGCCTGGCCCCGCATCCTGCCCGGCGGCGACGGCCCCGCCAACGCCAAGGGCCTCGACTTCTACGACCGGTTGGTGGACGGCCTGCTCGCCGCGGGCATCGCCCCCTCCGTCACCCTCTACCACTGGGACCTGCCCCAGGCACTCCAGGACCGCGGCGGCTGGCCCGAGCGGTCCACCGCCGAACACTTCGCCACGTACGCGGGCCTGGTCGCCGAACGGCTCGGCGACCGCGTCACCCAGTGGGCCACGCTGAACGAACCGCTCTGCTCGGCGTGGATCGGGCACCTCGAGGGCACGATGGCCCCCGGCCGGAGCGACCTGACCGCCGCCGTCCGCGCCTCCTACCACCTCCTCCTCGGGCACGGCCTCGCCACCCGGGCCATCCGCGCCGCAGCGCCCGGCGCGCAGATCGGCATCGTCAACAACCTCTCCACCGTCGAACCCGCCACCGACAGCGACGCCGACCGGGCCGCCGCCCGCCGCATGGACGGCCACGTCAACCGTTGGTGGCTCGACCCCGTGCACGGCCGCGGCTTCCCCGCCGACATGCGCGGGGTCTACGGCGTGGACCTGCCGGAGCGCCCCGGCGACCTGGAGACCATCGCCGCCCCGCACGACTGGACCGGCCTGAACTACTACTTCCCCCAGGTGGTCACCGCCGACCCCGGCGGCCCGGCCCCGTACGCCCGCATGATCGAACGGCCCGGGGTCCCGCGCACCGGCATGGACTGGGAGGTCGACGCCGACGGGCTGGAAACCCTGATCATGCGGCTGACCGAGGAGTACGGGGCCCGGCGCATCCACATCACCGAGAACGGATCCTCGTACCCGGACACCGTCGCCCCCGACGGCAGCGTGCACGACCCCCAGCGCACCGCCTACCTGACCGCCCACCTGGCCGCCTGCGCCCGCGCGGCCCGCCGCGGCGCACCGCTGGCCGGCTACTACGCCTGGTCCCTGCTGGACAACTTCGAGTGGGCCTACGGCTACGACAAGCGCTTCGGCCTGATCCACGTCGACTACGCCACGCAGCGCCGCACGATCAAGTCCAGCGGCCACCACTACGCGGACGTGATCGCCGCCCACCGCGCCCTGTAGCCCCCGCGCGCCGCGCCGTGCCCGCCCCGCTTCCCGGGGCGGGCACGGCCTTTCGTGGTGGGATGGGCCGGGGTGGTTCCAGCAGCTCACGGAGAGGCGAGGCTCATGTCCGATGACACCGAAGGCACCATGCGGGCGATGGCGTACGAGACGTACGGCGGGGGCGAGGTGCTGTCCGAGACGCGGCTCCCGGTGCCCAAGGTCGGGCCCGGCGAGGTCCTCGTGCGGGTCAAGTGCGCCGCGGTCAACCCCGTCGACTGGAAGATCATGGCGGGCGGGCTCGACGGCCTGATGGACGTCGTGTACCCCGTCGTGCCCGGCTGGGACGTGGCCGGAACCGTCGAGTACGCCGGCATCGACACGCCCGAGTTCACCGCCGGCGACGAGGTCATCGCGTACGCCCGCAAGGACTACGTACACGGCGGGACCTTCGCCGAGTTCGTCACCGTGCCCGTACGCGCCCTCGCGCCCAAGCCCGTCTCCCTCAGCTGGCAGGAGGCGGCCGGACTGCCGCTGGCCGGGCTCACCGCGTACCAGCTCCTCACCCGCCTCGACACCGGCAAGGACGACACCGTCCTCATCCACGGTGCGGCCGGCGGCGTCGGTACCTTCGGCGTGCAGATCGCCCGCGCGCTGGGCGCCCGCGTCATCGGCACCGCCTCCCCGCGCAACCACGACCGGCTGCGCGAACTGGGCTGCGAGCCCGTCGAGTACGGGGAAGGCCTCGCCGACCGGGTCCGCGCGCTGGCCCCCGAGGGGGTCACCGTCGTCGCGGACTTCGTCGGCGACGTCCTCGACACCACCCTGGCCGTCCTGGCCGAGGGCGGCCGGCACGCCTCCATCGCCGACCACAACGTGCTCGGCGCGGGCGGCCAGTGGATGTGGGTCCGGCCCGTCGGCAGCGACCTCGCCGAGCTGGGCGGGCTCGTCGACAGCGGCAAGCTCACGGTCACCGTCGCCAAGACCTTCCCGCTCGCCGAGCTCGCGGCCGCCTTCGAGCTCAGCCGGGCCGGGCACACCGCGGGGAAGATCGTCCTGGAGGTGTGAGTCCCGAGGTGAAATCGGGACCGCGCCGCCCGGCGGGGTACGGGGCGGCGCGGATCCGTGCGGGCGTCGGGCTCCGGTCAGGCGTGGACGCCGAAGCGGAACAGGCAATAGCCGAGCCACTGCGGATCGGCACAACTGCTCGCCCACCGCGTGCCGTCCACGCATCCTTCACCGGTGGCCGCCCCGCGAGCCCGGGGGTCAGGGCTGGATCAGGGGAACGAGACGACGTTGGAGGGGGTGGTCGACGTACCCGAAGTCGGGGCCCCCGTGTTGTTGACGACGTGCTCGTACTGGCCGTTGCCGCCGAGCGAGACGACGAGGAGGTCGTGGAACTTCACGCCCGGCTTCACCGGGACCTCGAAACCGTGGTCCTGACGGATCGTCGGGTCGACGTTGTAGTAGCAATAGCTGCCCAGCCCCCAGCCCTCGTGGGTGGTGACCGAGTCGGCGACCTTGTACGCCGCGAACCCCTTGACCGAACCGTTCTGGACGGCCGCCTGGTTGGGGGCGTCGTACGCCTTCTCGTTCTGGAAGAAGACCGTGCGGCCGCGGTCGCCGTTCCACTCGACGTCGTACTTGTTGAAGTGCTCCACGAAGAGCCCGGTGGCCAGTACGTCGTCTCCGTTGACCCGCAAGCCGTAGTCGGAGCGGTTGGTCTCCCAGCCCACCCCGTCGCCGTGGTCGGCGCGCCAGATCCAGGTGTGGTCGATGATCGTGTCGTGGTTGTTGACCACCATGCCGACCGTGGCCTTGCCGGCGCCGGCGCCGCCGACCCGGATGAAAACGTCCTGGACGGTGGTCGGGTTCGCGGCGTGGTCCGTGGTGGTGCCGGCCGGGCCGACCTCCAGCAGGCTCGGCGAGTTGACGGTGCCCGCGTCGATCAGGAAGCCGGCGAGCTTCACACCGTCCACGTCGGCGACCTTCATCGCGGTCACCCCGTTGTCCGGCACGATCGTGGCGAGGCCGAGGCCCAGTACCACCGTGTCGGGGCGGCTCACCTGGATGGTCCGGTCGACGTGGTAGACGCCGGGGGTGAAGAGCAGGTGCAGGCCCTGCGCCAGCGCCTGGTTGATCGTCGCGGCGCTCGCGCCCGGCTTGACCACGTAGAACCGGCTGAGCGGGATCGAGGTGCCCTGCGGCGCGCCGTCGCCCCAGGAGGTGCCCCGGGCGTTCGTGCGCTTCGCCGGCACGAACACCTTGTAGTCGCTGCCGTCCAGGTACAGGAACGGCTTCTCGCGCGAGACGGGGGTGGTGTCGAGCGTGGTGTACGGCGGGTTCGGGAAGCCCTGTGCGGGCGCGCCCTGGACCCCGGAGAAGACCTGGTTCCAGACGCCGTTGCCCCAGCTGCCGATGGAACTGTCGCGGGTGTACCACTGCTGCTGCGAGTAGTTGCCGATCTGGCCGTCGATCCTGGAGTCGGCGATGTAGCCGCCGGAGGCCCAGCCGTAGCCGGTGGGAGCCAGGTTGAGGCCGCCCTTGACGTGCATGCGCCGGAACGGCGCGGCCTGCGAGACCGCCCAGCGGTCGGTCCCGTTGACCGGGTTGAGCGCGAGGTTCTCCGCCGAACGCCAGAAGTTCTGGGTGGCGTTGCCGTTGAACCAGCCCGCGTCGACGGTCACGTCACCGTTGATGGTCGTGTCGTCGGGGCTGAGGCCGAGTCCGGAGACGGAGGTGTAGAAGCCGATCTGTGCGTTGAGCCCGTTGTACGTGCCCGGCTTGAACAGGAACTGGTAGCGGCCGGAGCCGAACTGGGCGGACTCCTGCTGCCGGAACACCTCGTCCAGCCTGGCCTGGATGTTCGGCGTCGAGGGGTCGAAGACGATCACGTTCGGGCCGAGGTCGCCGCCGCCGGGGAGGGTGGGACCGGTGCCGGTGGTCCCGTAGACCTGGAACTCCCAGAGGGAGTAGCCGTAGCCGGTGGTGCGCTGGGTCCCGTACATCCGCACGTAGCGGGCGGTGCCGGTGATGTCGTGCGTGGCGACGCCGCCGGCGCCGGCGGCGGTCGAGTACGCGGTGGACCAGGTGCTGCCGTCGGTGGACAGCTCGATCCGGTACGCCTTGGCGGCTGCAGTCTCCCAGCGCAGGACGACCTGGCTCAGCTGGGCCGGGGCGCCGAGGTCGACCTGTATCCACTGCGGATCGGCGAACTGGCTCGACCAGCGGGTGCCGTTGTCCCCGTCGACGGCGGCGGCCGCGGGGGTGCCCGCGCCTTCGAGGCTGGAGGCGGTGACGGGTCTGCCCTGCGAGAGGAGCGTGGGCGCGGCGGCGGTGGCGGCGGTGTTCGGGAGCAGTACGAGCAGGGCCGCGACCAGCGCGGTGGCGAGCGCCGCGACGGTGAGCCGCGGCGGGCGATCGGAGAGGAGGGGCATGGGGGCACTCCTGACGTCTTGGATCCGGGGGGATCGAAGCGTGAGTGAACTGCCCTGCACGGGGGTCGTCAAGGGTTTGAGCGTTCATGAAATGAAGACCCAACGACAGGTCAAATGCCCGTCAGGTCTGTGAACTCGGAGTTTCTTCAATCCTTGTGAAAAGTATTGACGAAAAAAGGTGGCAGGACTCTACTGAGGCTCTGACCGCTCCGTCCCGCCATGCCCGCCGCGCCGGGGCGGGGCCTCGGACATCGGTTCGGGAAGTGGCCGGGCCTCGGGCCTGGTCGGCCGTCCTGCGTTCGCTAGTCGTCGGCCGAGTCGATGGTGCCGTTCGTCGCCCCGGGGAGGCGGGAACGGAGACGATGACCTCGTCGTCGCGCATGCGGTCGACGAGCCGTGGCGGACGACGGCGAAGCCGAACCCTGCGTCCAGAAGCCGCTGAAGTGCGCCGTGCTTCATGGGCCCTGTCCATCGACGGGCGGCCGGGCCGCGGGCGGGTTCAGTGCAGGGTGGGGACCGAGCCGCAGTCCGACCAGGTGACCTCGACGCCCGGGAGGGCGGCCGACCAGGGGGCCGTCAGGGCGGTCAGACGGGTCGCGTCCGGTGGGGTCGCTCCGAGGCCGATGGCATGGCGGGCCAGGGTGTCGGCCGACTCGAACGGGCGGGGCCAGGCGTGGGCGTCCACGACCCCGGCCTCGGACAGGGCGCCGAGCAGGGCGCGCAGGCGGCCGCGCATCCGGCCCCGGGACTCCTCGAACTCCCGGGCGTCGCGGCCCCGTACGGTGACCACGGCCCAGGCCGCGTGGCGCCGGTGCAGGGGTGGCGCCGTGCGGGGCAGGGCCTCGGGGTCGCCTTCCAGGCACTCCCAGGCGGCGTACAGCTCCCGCCCGAGCAGATCGCGCAGCCCGGGTCCCACCTGCGCCGTGCAGCTACGGACCGGGGCGGAGGGGGTGAGGACGGTGACCGGGTCCGGGGTCGGGTCCGGGGCCGCGGGGCCGGCCGCCTGCGGTGGTTCCGCGTGCGACGGCAGGGCGATCGGGACGCGCCAGTCCCAGGCGGCCCAGGTGCCGAAGAACTGCCTCCGCAGGGCCGCGGGGGAGAGGTCGGCGGCCTCGCGTACCGTGCGCGCTGCCAGTACCGCCCAGGCCAGGCCCGGCAGTCCGCCGAACGGTGCGCAGTCCAGCCCCCGGGCCCGCGCCCAGGCCTTCACCTCGCGCGCCAGCCCGGCGAACGCGGCGAGCTCCGCTCCCACGAAGTCCCGTACGGCCTCGGCGTCGCTCACCGCGCTCAACGCGACCGCGGCCGCCTCGCCCAGTTCGGCCCGCCGGGCCACGGCCCGCGCCGGAGCGAGGCCGCCCGTGGCCACCACCACCAGGTCCACGTCCAGCCCGGCCACCCGCAGGCGCAGCCCCGGGACCCGCGCGCCCGTCACCTCACGCAGCCGCTCGGCGTCCGGCAGGGCCGCCGCCACCCGGGCCCGTACGTCCGCCGCGTCGGCGGACGTGCCCGGCAGGGCAGCCACCAGGTCCAGGTCGGCCCCCGGCAGTGCGCAGCCCATCCGCCGGGAGCCGGCCACATGCACCACCCCCTCGGGCAGCGCCGCAGCCATCCGCGCCGTGACCCGCTCGGCCGTGCCGGGCGGCGGCGCTTCACCGGCCCCGCTCACCGTTTCCTCCGGCGCCCACCACACCGCGCCCGTCCCCAGCTCCACCGTCGCCCGTACCCGCATCGGCCCGTCCCCGCGCCGCGACAGCACCGCGAGCGACCCGACCCGCGCCGAGACCCCGCCACCGCCCTCGCCCTCGCCACCGCCGAGCCGCGCAGCGAACTCGCGCACCGCCCGCTGCGGATCCCGGCTGCGCCCCAGCGTCAGGTGCGGGGTGTACCCCCCGGAGCGGCCCCGGCACCCCGGGAACCGCCGGGCCACCGCGCGCCACAGTTCCTGCCACGCGGCGTCCGCGGCCGAGTCCGCCGCCGGGTCCAGCCAGAGCGTGGCGTCCTCCCGGTGCCCGAAGCTGTCCACGCCGCCCAGCCGCGCCGCGAACGGGGCCGTGTCCGCCGCCACTTCGGCCAGCAGCGGTACGGCCGCCTCGAAGGAGGACTCCGGCACGAAGCCGAAGAGCAGGTTCACGTGCGCGGGCCAGCGGTCCACCTGCGGGTCGTGCTCCCGCCGCAGGCTTTCGACCCCCGCATCGTGCGGCGGCAGCCACGCCACCGCCGTCCGCGCGGTCGACCGTACGTCGAGCACCGCGGGCCCCCCGTCGGACGCCCCGAAGTCCACCGTCGCCTCGACCCCGTAGTGGTCCGAGATGAACAGCCCTCCGGGCCCCGGGCGTTCCCCGCGCAGGGCCGCCCGCGCCACCCGCGCCCGCGGCGAGCGCAGCAGGATCCGGTCCAGCCGCGCGGCGCGCCCGGACCGCGAGCCCACCGCCGCCAGCGGATTGGCCACCGGATCGAAGGTCGGCGTACCGTCCCGCTCCCCGTGTACGTCGCTCCACGCATCCCGCAGCCCCAGCGCGGCCGCCGGCCCCGCGGCCCCCGACCGGCCGTCGTTGAAGTCCCCGAGCAGCGCCACATCGGCCTGGACGCCGCCCAACCCCTCAGCCAGCCGTGCCAGTTCGGCCGTCCGCCGCTCGGCGCCGTGCTCGGAGTGGTCGCTGGTCAGGTGCGTGGCGGCGACCACCAGGGGCCCGGCCGCGGTGCCCACGGTGACGGCGCTGACCGCTTTGTGCGGGCCCAGCGCGTGCAGGCCCGCCTCCCGCACCGGCAGCCGGCTCAGCACCAACAGCCCGCTGTCGGCGACGTCCTTGCCGCCCGGGTCGGTGCCCAGCGCATACCCGGCACGCACCCACGGCTCGGCGAGCAGCATCCCGAGCAGCGCGGGCTCCACCTCCTGGAGCGCGATGACATCGGCGTCGGCGGCCGCCAGGTCGGCCAGCAGCAGCGGCCGGCGCCCGGCGGTGTCGATGCGCGGGGCGTCGTACCGGTCCCAGAGCGTGTTCCAGGTCAGCAGCCGCACCGCGGCGGGGCCCGGCACGGCGCCGCCGCTCCCGGCCGGCCGCCAGGCGCCGCCGCCCGACGGGTCCCAGGCGTGGGGGGTGCGGGCGGTGAAGAAGGGCGCCCGCAGCAGCCGCGGTTCGCGGACCCGCCCGGCCCGGGTGCTGTCGATCACGTCGACGCCCGTGGCCCGGTCCCACACCAGCTCGCCGTCCGCCTCGACGAACAGCACCCGGTGCCAGGGGATGTCGCCGCCGGGCACGAAGGACGGCAGCGGCACGCGTTTGGGCGCGGCCCCGCGCTGGAGCAGCCCGAGCACGAAGCGGGCCGGGTCGAAGCGGGGGTCCCAGCGCACCTGGTGGTAGAGCTCCTCGCTGGTACGCATCAGCCGTCCTCGTGCTTTCCGTGTGACGGGGCCAGGGTGCCCGCCGTGTCCTCGACCGTGCCGGGCGCGCCGATGTACCACGTGCGGTGCGCCTGACCGGGGTAGGGCGGGCTGAACCGGTGCAGCTGCGTGGTCAGCACCTGCGGCGGTACGGGATGTGCGCGCACGGCATTGCGCCGCAGCAGCTCCGCCTCGTCGACCAGCACCACGGCGTGGGTGACCAGCGCGTCGCGGCGCCGTGCGACCGCACCGGCGAGGCCGCGCTGCCGCCCGGTCAGGGAGGTGGCGTCCCACACCACCGTGCCGCCGGTGCGCGCGGCGGCGGCCAGGGCGGCGTCCAGCCGGTCCAGGCCCTCGCGGAGCACGTCCGCGTTGGCCCGCTGGTCGGAGCGGGAGCCCCGGGCCGTGCGCAGATCGTCAAGACTGATGTACGCCTCCACCCCGGGCAGCCCGCGGGCGTAGGTGCTCTTCCCGCTGCCCGAGGGCCCGCACAGCTGCACCAGGCGGGGGAAGGCCCCCTCGCGCCACCGCCAGGTCGCGGCCACCGCCTCCTCGGCAGTGGCGACCCCGCCCTGTCCGAAGGCGTCCCGGGCCTGCGCCCAGCAGCGGTCGGCCGCGTCCGCGCCGAGCCCGGCGAGCGCCTCCCGCAGCCCCGACCGCAGCGGCCCCAGAGGGTCCGGTACGAGCAGTCCCGCGTCCTCGGCGCACAGCGCGGACCACTCCACGCACTCCCGCTCCCCGACGTCCTGCGTGGCGGCGGCGAGCGCGTGCAGTGCCCCCAGGTCCGCCGCGACGGCCATCCTGACCAGCCCGGCCCGCCGCTCGGCCTCCGGGAAGGGCCGCCGCAGGTACGGGGCGAGCCCGACCAGGTCGGCGACCCGCCGGGCGAGCGGCATTCCGAGCGGCCCGGCGGCCAGCGAAGCGGCGAGCCGGGCCCGCGGCCGCCGGTGCAGTACGGCGGCCAGTACGCCGGCCAGGCGGTCCTCCCCGGTACGGCCCGACCCGTCCAGCCGGGCGGTGACTTCGGCGATGACCTCAGCCTCGACCGGCTGCCCGAAGGAGTCCGCCGAGTCCGCCGACCCGGCCCGCTCGGCCGACTCACCCGGTTCGACCGGCCCGGCCTCCGCCGCGCCGACGGCCGCCAGCAGCCCCGCCGGGTCGGCCTCGGCCCCCGACCTCACCGCCCACAGCGGAGCCGCCGGCCCCAGCCCGTTCGCCACGACCGGCGCGTACATCCAGTGGGTGTCCGTCTGCACGTGGCCGCCCCGCACCCACTTGGCCAGGCACCGCCCGAAGTCGGCACGGGGGAAGCCGTCCACCGTCCGTACGACGTACCCCTCCTGGCGCGTGGTGTCGAGCCGCAGCCCGCGCAGCGCACGCTCGTCGAACGTGCCCCGCCACAGCACGCGCGGGCTCGGTACCCCGAGGCCGCGCAGGAACCGTACGGTCCGGTCCCAGTCCAGGCAGTGCTCCCCGTCCCATACCGAGAACCCGTAGAACCAGCCGTCGAGTTCCTCGTACGCCAGGGAGTGGCGGGCGTACAGGTTCTCCCCGCACACGCGCCACCCGGCGGGGATCCCCGCGCCGATGCGGCCCTGAAGCCCCTTGACCCATGCCCGCGACGGGTGGTGGCCGGAGTCCAGCGAGCGTGCGTGCAGCCCGTCGGAGTACAGGGTGGTGTTCTCCCCGTCGAGCTTCTCGGTGACCACCACCTCCCGCCCGGCCAGCCCGGCGAGCCCACTGGTCCGCTCGTCGTCGGCGGTCGCCCCGGGGGACCACGGCAGGTGCGGGGTCCGGGGGTAGTGGGTGCGCATGGTCTGCTCCTGCTCGACGACGGGGTGCTCGTCACCTTAGGTATGCACAAGACGGGCATCCACCGAATTAGGCGGCCAGTTCCGGCAGGTCACGTCCACCGTCCGCGAATCCTTGAGGGAACGGTGCACGCGCTTATCGGAGAACTGGCCGACATGCCGCGGAAGAGCGTTACCCGACGGGGAGGCCGAGGCCCGCGGCGACCGCGCTGACCCGCGTGAAGACCGAGACGGGGTACTGGTCGTCGCAGTACTTGTTGCCGGTGGAGACGATGCCGATCACCTTGCCGCCGGTGACCAGCGGACCACCGGAGTCGCCGCGGCAGACGCTGTCGTGGGCGCCGGCCGCCGTGGTCCCGCACACCTTGAGGGCACTCGACTCGCCGGGCTCGGTGAAGGGCGCGCACTTCGCCGGCGGCGCCAAGGTGAGCACGGCCGACTTCAGCCGGGTTCCCGGGGTGTCGGTGGCGGTCCGGCCCCAGCCCACGGTCTTCGCGGCCCTGCCGAAGGCGTAGAGGGCCGCGTCCTCGGGGCCCGCGACCGGCAGCGGGGCGTAGGGCATCGGCGCGGAGAGCGTGAGGACCGCCGCGTCGTAAGTCAGCGTGCCCTGCTCGAACTTCGGGTGCACCTTGACCGAGGCGACGTGCCGGACCGTCCCCTTGGTACCGCTGATCGTGGTGCGCCCGCCGATGACGAGCAGGTCGAGGGGCGCGGCGGCGTCCTTCACGCAGTGCGCGGCGGTGAGCACCTTCGTGGGAGCCACGAGGGTGCCCCCGCAGAACTGCTGTCCCTGCGGCGTCTCGATGAGCATGGCGTACGGGTGGTCGGCCGTGGTGGCGTTCTGCCCGCCATGGACGGCCGCGGCCGGCGTCGCGGCGGCCACGAGCCCCGTGACGGCGAGGACGGAGGCGGCGAGTGCGGCCGCCGCGGTACGGCTCTTGAACGTGATCATGCGATGTCCCCCCGGGGATCGGCGCGCGGCCCCGCTGGCCGCACGGCCTTGGCGTGGATCACGACGCCGGGGCGGCCGGGCCCGGTTCCGTGGCCGAAACGGCACCCTGGCCGTGGCCGGCCCGCGCCAGGAGGATGCTCCCTGTCCTGAGGGTCGATCGGGAGGGCGGGAACAGATGGAGCCACGCGGAAAGGGGCCGCGACGCGGCCGGTCCGGGACACTGGTGCGCGGCGCGGCCGCCGTGGCGCTCACCTGCGCCGGACTCGCCGTGACCCCCGCCCAGGCCGCGCCGGCGCCGGCGAACCCGGCGGAGGCGGAGCAGCGCCCCGCCGCCACCGGCCCGCGACTGGAGGTGAACCGGACCACCGGCCTCCTGGACGGCGACATCGTCGAGTTCACCATCACGGGCGGGCCGCCCAAGGCGTACGTCTGGGTCGAGCAGTGCGCCCGTTCCGCATCCGCGGACACCTGCGACGACGACACCGGCCGCCAGTTCCGCGTCTACCCGGACGGCACCTACCAGCCGTCGCCCAAGAAGCTGTACGCCCGGCTCGACACCACGGCGGGGACCTTCGACTGCCGCGCCGCGCCGGCAGACAACCCCTGCACCCTGGCCCTCACCGACAACACCGGGGCCCTGCTCACCACCGTGCCGCTGCGCCTGCTCCCGCACGGCCGCCCACAGGCGCCGCCGACCCTGCACGTGAGCCCCGACGAGGGCCTGGTGGACGGCCAGTGCACTTCGCCTGATCCCGGTCAGCCGCACAGCGCCACGATGGACGGCGACACCGTCCCCCGGGCGGCCTCGCACAACTGCGCCATGTCGTAGGAACGCGGCGCAGCCGGCCGGGGCTTGGGCCGCGCGGGCGGCCGCTTGCGCCGCTCCGGGGGAGCCGGTTTCGCGGCCTTCGGCCCGCGCGGCGCCCGGTTCTCACGGTGCCCCGAGCCGCCGCCGTGGCCGTGAGCGGGGGCCGCCGGCCCGGGCGCGGGGGCAGCAGCGGCGGCTTCGGCCGGGGCCGGCGGTGCGGCCGGGGCCGCGGCCGACGGCAGCGGCCCCAGCGGCCAGGCCGGGGCCGCCGGTTGCTCCCGCGCCGCGGTCCGCGTCGTCGCCGGCTCCGGCCACGAGGGATCCGGCGGTACCGGCGGGCGCACGGTCACGCACCCCGCGGTCGTCACCAACGCGGCGAGGATCAGGGGCAGGGCTGTCAGGCGGCGGGACGGCATTCGTCCACCCTGCCGCACCGGGGCCCCCGGAGCCTACGTGCCGTCACGCGGACGGGTGAGGTGACGTCCCACACCCGTGAGGTGCGGCGGGCCCGCGCGTCGCCATCCGCAGGGCGTGCTCCAACGGCCCCCGGCGCAGCGGGCTGTGCGACCACAACCGCTGCCACGCCCACGCCGAGACCAGCCCCACACCCGCGAAGGCGGCCACCGCCTCCCAGGACGCGGCCCCGCGGGCCGGGCCGGCCAGCACCAGCGCGTGGACGACGTACGCGCTCAGCGCCATCGTCCCGAGCGCGGTCAGCGGCCGCAGCAGCCGGGCGCCGGCCCGGCCGTGCGCGGCGAGCACGAACAGCCCGATGAGCGCGCAGCCGACGCCCGCGTTGCCGAGGGTCTCCAGCGGGGTCTGGCTGTACGGGTCCGCCACGAGCAGCCACTCCCACGAGGTGCTGGGCACGGCGCCGGACTGCCGGCTCAGCACCTCCCGTACCGGATCGGCCGCCCCCAAGGCGTCCGGGTGGCGGCCCGCGATCACATCGAGCAGCCGCTCGCGGCCGCCGAGCACATGGGCGCAGAGCCAGGCCGTGCCGTAGCCGGCGAGCGCGGCCGCCGCGCCCCAGCCCGCCATCCGCCGGGCGACGGACCGTTCCCGCAGATCGCACAACCGGCCGAGCGCCAGTCCGACCAGGACGTACGGGAAGTAGGTGGCGAGCGGGTACGCGCCGGTGAGCAGCAGGTCGCGCAGCACCTCGCCCGCCCCGCCCCAGCTGGTCAGGGCGGTGAGGTCGGGCACCAGGCCGCGGCCGGAGGCCTCGTACCCGAACAGTGGGCCGAGCAGGAACGACAGCAGCGGTCCGGCCGCCACGGAGGCACCGGCGACGGCCGTCAGCACCGGGGTGGACAGCCGGGCGAAGGGCTCGGCGGCCAGGAAGTACACGGCGAAGAACGCCAGGATGACCAGGATCCCCGGCCACAGCGCGGCCAGCCCCAGTCCGAGCACGGCCAGTACGGCGCAGCGGATCAGCAGCGGCCGGTAGCGCCGCGCCCAGCCGTCCGGCTGCTCGGCGGCTGGGCGGCCGCGCTGGGCGAGGGCCAGGGAGAACCCGGCGAGGAGGGTGAACAGCGCGGGGGCCCGCCCGTCGGCGGCGAGGATCAGGTACCCGGAGCCCTCGGCCCGCGGGCCCGGGCCGACGTGCACGGCGAACATGCCGAGGACGGCGAGACCGCGCACGGCGTCGACCGCGGCCAGCCGGCCGCCGCCAGTGCCGCCGCCAGTGCCGACGCCGCTCCCGCGGTGTCCGCCCGGGGGCGTGCGACTCATCCGCAGGTCACGGTGTCACGCGGGGTGTAGTGGGTCTTCATCGTCTCCCGCTTGACCTCGGAGCCGCCCTTGACGAAGATCCGGTCCACGGCGACGTCGAAGCCCTCCAGCGGCGACTGCGGTTCGCACTTGGGCCCGCTGCCGGTCCGCGTCTGCGGCTGCTTGACATTGGTCCGCGGCCCCTTGGCCGCGCGTATCTCGTCGTACTTCTTCGTGCCCAGGAAGGTGATGGTGATCGAGGTGTCGGTGGCCTCGGCCTGGATGTAGAGCGCCTTGCCCGAGTCGTTGGCGAAGCGCAGGTCCAGGCTGCCCCAGGCGACGGTGGCCTCACGGCCTTCCGGGTAGCGCTCGATGTAGAAGGAGTGGGCCCCGTACTCGACGGGTTTGACGCCCGCGAAGAACATCGCGTTGAACACGGTGGTCGCCACGGCCGAGACCCCGCCGCCCGAGGCCTTCTCGTACCGGCCGTTGTTGATCATCAGGCCGTCCACGAAGCCGTTCTCCTTCGTGCGCTCGCCGACCCGGCGGTTGAAGCTCCAGGTCTCGTCGGGCATCACGAGCGAGCCGTTGATCAGCTCGGCGGCCCGGCCGATGTTGGTCGTCCGGTACGGGGCCTGCTCGAAGTCGACGGTGAAGGAGGACACCTTCTCCTTGATGCCGAGCTCGCCGATCGTCTCCCGCGTCAGCCTGGGCCGGACCGTCTCGGTGGCGACCTCGCCGGTACGGGCGGCTTCGCCGTTGCCGGTCAGCAGCGGCAGCACGGCCCTGCCGAGGCCCTTCTCGGTGACCTGCCGGCCGGGCCGGCCCTCCTCGGCGACCATGACCCGGCCGTCGCCTTCGAGCCGCAGTTTCGCCTCGGCCGCCCCCGGGGTGGCCTGCCGCAGCGGCCCGGCCAGCGCCGGGTCGGCGAGCAGCGCCTTGGCGTCGAGCCCGGGGGCCAGCCGGCCCCGGCCGTCGTCCTTCAGGGTGAGGTGCTTGGAGAGGACGGCCGGAGCTATGGCCACCCGCTTGCCGTCCACGGTGAGGGTGACGGGCGCCGACATCGCGGGCTGCGCGAACTCCTTCAGGGCGCGGTCGGTCTCCTGCTGACCGATGCGCGGCTCCGTCCGCCGCACCGGGAGCGCCACGGGTTCGCCGGCGGCCCGGGGGTAGGAGGAGCGCAGCACCTCGACCGCGCGCTCGACGTCGAGATCGGTACCGGTGATCGGGGGCACGGCCTTGGCCTTGCCCTTCTCGAACGCGACCGAGCCCTCGCGCGCCTCCTGGACCGTCTTCTCGCCGAGCCCGCCGAGGGCGGCGCGGGCCGCCTTCCCGTCGAGCCGGACCACCGGCTGCACATCGGGATCTCCGGAGGAGAACAGCCGGCGGATCACGGTGACCGGGTCGGCCCCGGTGCGCGCGGCGCGCTCGGCCGTGGCGGCGGTGTCCAGGGACAGGCCGAGAGACCCCGGATCGGCCTGCTCGGAGCGGTCGCCCACCCGCAGGGCCAGCGGGGCCGCGGCGGACGGGCCGAGCTCCCGGTCCAGAGCCTGCCTGGCCCCGGTGCGGCTCATCCCGCCTATGTCGACCCCGCGCACCTTCGTACCCGTGGCGACGTCCTCGCCGGCCAGGAGGAGCCCGGCGACGTACATCCCGCCGAAACCGAGGACCGCGGCGCCACCCGTCACGCCCACGACGACCGGCACGGTCCACCGCTTTCCCGTGGCCGCCCGGCTGTCGCTGCGTGAAGGCGGTCGCATGTGTGGGTCTCTCCTCGGTCCGGTGACGTGGTCGGACCGGCGGTTTCAAGGCCGGCAGTCCGCCTACGGAACGTAGCAAGGAAGACATAACCAGGTAATAAGGAGGTATAGGGGTGGCAAAGCGGCGGAGTGTCGCAGACCGCCCGTCCCGCCCCTCCGGCCGCCGTAACCCGGGGGCCGTACGCGCTGTTGCACAGACGGCGGGTCCACCCGCGGCGCACGCCCCTACCGGCGAATGGAGTCCGATGCCACAGCTGACCGACGAGGCAGTGACCGACGAGGTCCTGACCGATGACCGCGAACGGCCGGGCACCTGGATGACCCCACAGGCGTACGGCGCCTCGCGCGCCGCCCTGTGGACCGGCGCCGTCGTGCTCGTCACGGACGGCGACGGCCGGATCCTCGTCCAGAGCGTCGACTACCGCACCGACCGGCTGCTGCCCGGCGGCGCCGTGGACACGGGCGAGGCGCCCTCCGCCGCGGCGGCCCGCGAGATGTCCGAGGAGCTCGGCATCGAGGGCCGCTACCCGCGCGGCCTCGCCGTCGACTGGATCCCCGCGGACACCCCCTGCTTCCCGCCCGAGATGCGGTTCCCCGGCGAGATCCTCCACGTCTACGACGGCGGCACCTGGAGTCCGGAGCGGATCGACGCGATCCGCCTCCCGGCGCAGGAGGTCACCGGCATCGACTTCGCCGAGCCTGCCGACCTGCCCGCCCTGATGGACCCGGGCGACGCCCGGCGCGCCCTGTCGGCCCTGCGCGCCCGGATCAACGGCGGGGGCGCCGCGCTGCTCGAGGACGGCCGGCCCACCGCCCCCACCGCCCTGGACCGGCTCGGGGTCCTGCGCACCCGCCGCAGCCCCCACCACGGCACCTGGCACGCCGGCCCGGTCCCCGAGCCCCTGCCCGTACGGGACCACACGGGCTGGCTCTTCGCCCCCGACGGCCGGGTCCTGCTCCTGATCGCCCGCGCCACCGGCGCGGCCCACCTCCCGCCCCCGACGGCCGCCGCCACCTCCGGCGCGGCCCCGCTCGGCTACCGGTACGACGCCCCGGGCGCCCACCCGCGCACGGCGGCCCGGCTCACCGCGCTGCCCCCGGGCCCCGACCCGGCGCACGCCCGGCTGCTGGCCACGCCCGAACAGGTCCGGGAGCTCAGCGACTGGGGCCCGGCCGGCCACGACGAGCTCGCCTCGCTCCACACGGCCCGCGCCCGGCTCGGCCTCCCCGCCCCGACCCGCACCCCGCTCACGGAACTCCCGGACCAGGGCATCCGGTGGTGAGCGGGCCTTCCCCGCGGAGGGCGCCGCGAGGGAGGAAATCCGGCCAGTGCGGGGAGCGGTCCCGCAGCATGGGGGGATGAGTGAGACTGCGATCACCTACACCCTGTACATCCAGGCCGACCCCGCCCGGGTGTGGCAGGCCCTGACCGAACCCGCCTTCACCCGCCGGTACTGGGGGCTCAGCTTCGAGACCGACTGGGCGGTGGGCTCGCCGATGGACTGGGTGGAGGGCGGGGCGCGGACCAGCGATCCCGCGCAGGTGGTCCTGGACTGCGTTCCGAACCGCCGGCTCTCCTACGCCTGGCACACCTTCACCCCGCAGTGGGCCGCTTCGGCCGGCATCGGCGAGGAGCTGCGGGCCGAGCTGGCGCGCGAGCGGCGCACGAAGGTGACGTACGAGATCGAGCCGGTGGGCGAGACCCTCGCCCGGCTGACCATCCTGCACGAGGACTTCGAGCCCGGCGGCACGCTGATCGGCATGTGCGGCCGCGCCTGGCCGCTGCTCGCCTCCAGCCTCAAAACGCTGCTGGAGACCGGCGCCCCGCTGCCCGAACCCGGCCACGACACCGAGCTGGGCCACGGCGGATACGAGTCCCACGAAGGCTAGTGCCGCGCCCGCCCCAACCCGACCCGCCCCGACCCGCTCCTGTGATCATGGTGACCGGCCACGAACCAGGAGCGCTGACATGCCACTCCAGCACCACCGCGTCGTCATCACCGCCGCGGGCGCCGCGCGCGCTGACCACGTCGACGTTCAAGTCCATCCCCTGCGAGGAGGCCTGACGGCATGAAGCTGAACGAGGTCCTCGACGCGGCGGCCGAAGGCCGGTTCCCGCCGCCCGACGGCGGTACCACCATCGTCCCGGCGCCGAGCGCGCGCGACAGCGGCGTCATCGCCTTCACCGCGCACACCGTGGTCTTCATGGACGAGGACCCCGACTGGGTGCGCTCCACCCTCGCCTCGGTGGACTGCGACGCGCTGGCCGCCACCATGCACCCGTTCTTCCTGACCGCCCTGCTGGAGCGCACCGGGCGCCGGACCGACACCATCGACCTCCTCACCGTCGCCCGCGCGCTGCCCGGCGATCCGCCGGTGGCGCTGCGGGAGATCGCCGACCGCGACCACCCCCGGGTCGTGCGGGCCCGCAAGCGCCGGGACGAGGTACGGGTCTGGGCCACGGACACGGGCGAGGGAGTGCTCGTCCTCGGCCGCGGCGTCGCGGGCCGCTGGGAAACGGCCATAGAGGTGGACGAGAACGCCCGCCACCGCGGCCTCGGCCGCGACCTGGCACTGGCCGCCCGCCACCTCGTCCCCGACGGCGGGCCCGTCTGGTCGCAGCAGGCCGCGGGCAACGCCCGCAGCGTCCGCGCCTTCCAGGCCGCCGGATTCCGGCCGGTCGGCTCCGAAGCCCTGCTGCTGGCGCCCGCCCCGGACGGCGCCTGACACGCGCGGGGCACGGAGCGGCGTACGGGACCCTGGGCACCCGTCGTCCACCCCTGTCGTGTGGAATGGTCGCCATGGGGAGACGCGAGGACCAGATACTCCGGAACACGCCAGGGCCGGGCCCGGTGCGCCCGCCCGAGGGGACGGCCGCGCCCGAGTACTGGCGCTACGCCAGGCACCTGGACTCCCTGGCGGCCGCGTCAGGCGGGGCGGCGGAAGCCGAGGCGGTGGCCGCCGTACTGCGCGACCCGGACCCGGTGATGGCGGAGAGCGCCGTCGTCACGCACCTGGACCGGCGAGCGGCGCAGCTGTTGGCCGACGACGGCTTCCCCGCCTGGGCGCAGGCCTTGCGGGCCCCGCTCGCAGGCCGTACCTTCGCGGGCCGCCGGCTGCACGAGTGGGTCCTGCTCAAGGCGATCGCCCGGGGCGAGCCGTGGTCGGACGAGGAGCTCACCACCGCCTCCGACTGGTGCCAGCGCACGGCCGCCCGGTCACTGGCCTCGGACCGGGCGCTGAGCCTGCTGGCCGCCGCCGCCCGGACCCGCAGCGTCCGCAACACCGCGGCCCGGCGCCTGCTGCGGCGGGCTGCGGTCTGACGGCGTTCCGGCGGCGGGCCGGTGGCGCCGCGGCCACGGCCGGGCGGCGGTCCGACGGCTCTTCGCCGAATCCGGTTGCCACGGCCGCGGCGCGCTCGTGAGGATGACGTCATGCCTGCCTTCAGCGCACCCGACGGAACCCAACTCGCTTACCACGTGGTCGGCGAGGGCGAACCACTGATCTGCCTGCCGGGCGGCCCCATGCGGGCCTCCGCGTACCTCGGCGACCTCGGGGGAGTGTCGAAGCGGCGCCGGCTGATCATGCTCGACCTGCGCGGCACGGGCGACTCCGCCGTCCCGGCCGACCCGGCCACCTACCGCTGTGACCGGCAGGTCGAGGACGTCGAAGCCCTGCGCCGCCATCTCGGCCTGGAACGGGCCGACTTCCTGGCCCACTCCGCCGCCGGCGATCTCGCCCTGCTGTACGCGGCCCGCCACCCCGAGCGCGTCCGCAGCCTGGTGCTGGTCACCGCCCGGGCCCGGGCCATCGGCATCGACTTCACCGCGGAGCACCGCCGGGAGGCCATGGACCTGCGCGCGGCCGAACCCTGGTACGCGATGGGCCGCCCGGCGGGGGACGCCGTCTGGGCCGGTACCGCGACGGAAGCCGACTGGGACGCCATGGTCCCCTTCCAGTACGGCCGTTGGGACGCCGCCGCGCGGGCGCACGCCGCGGCCGAGGTCGAGCAGTCCAACGAGGAGGCGGGCGATGTCTACGCCTCCGCCGGAGCCTTCGAGCCGGCCGTCACGCGTGCCGCCATCATCGCCCTGGAGGTGCCGGTGCTGATCCTGGCCGGCGAGCTGGACAGCGGCCCCCGGCCGCGCGTCGCCCGGGCCGTCGCGGAGTGGTTCCCCCGGGCCGAGGTGGCGGTCCAGGCGGGCACCGGCCACTACCCGTGGGTCGATGACCCGGCCGCCTTCGCGCGGACGGTCCTGACCTTCCTCGACGAGGTGATCGGAAGGGGCGGGAGGAAGCGGCCCCACTGATTCCATCCATACACCTCGCACCCCTCGTCATTCACCTGTGTGGGGGCTTATGGTCTGCCTACCTGGCCGGGTAACCGAGTTGGACCGATGCCGCTCCAATGGAGGATGACTCTCCGTGTCACACGTTTCACAGGCTCCCGTCACCACCCCCGACGCGGCCCCCGCACCGCCCGCACCCCGGGCGTACAGCGAGGTCAAGGGGTGGTTCTCGGCCTATGACCAGGTGCTTTTCGACTGGTTCCTGACCCGCCAGGCCGACGACGCCGCGCAGCGCGGCGACCTCCTGGAGCTGGGCGCCTTCATGGGAAAGAGCGCGATCTTCCTCGGCCGGTACCTTCGGGACGGCGAGGAGTTCACCGTGTGCGACCTGTTCGACTCGCCGCCGCCCGACGACTCCAACCTCGCCGAGATGCGGGGCTCGTACCCCACGCTCACCCGCCGCGGGTTCGACACGAACTACCTGACCTTCCACGAGGCGCTGCCGACCGTCGTCCAGGCACCGACCTCCGTGGTCGCCGACCGGGTCCGTCCCGACAGCTGCCGCTTCGTCCACATCGACGCCTCCCACCTGCACGAGCACGTGGTCCAGGACATCGAGTCCTCGCGCATCGTGGCCGCCCCGGGAGCGGTGATCGTCTTCGACGACTACCGCTCCGCCCACTGCCCCGGCGTCGCCGCCGCCGTCTGGGCCGCCGTGGCCACCGGCGGGCTGCGCCTGATCTGCGTGTCCGCCTCGAAGCTCTACGCGACCTGGGACGACCCCATGCCCCACCAGGCGGCGCTGCTCACCTGGCTGGAGGGCCGTACGGACCTGTGGCACGGCGTGGACGTGATCGACGGCCGGCCGCTGGTCCGGATCGGTGACGAGGGAGTCGTCGCCCCGGCGCCCCCGCAGCCGCTGCGCGCCGCCCCCGAGCCCGCCGCCGCGGCTCCCGCGAAGGCCCCCGGGCCCCGGCCCGGGGCCGGCTGGCGCAGACTGGCCAAGGACCTGCTCCCGCCGGTCGTCACCCGCGCGATCGTGGCCCGCCGGCGCGCACGCCGCTGACGACGACGCACGAGGGCAACGCGAAGGTGCCGGCCCCCATGCGGGGGCCGGCACCTTTCACGTACGCGTCACTTGCCCCGGCGCACCCGAGCCGCGGCGCGGGCCTCGGCGGCCTGGCGGGCCTCGATCGTCTTGCGCGACTCCTTGCCCCGCCCGGGCCGGATCCCGATGCCGCGGAAGCCGAGGTCCGAGCCCGAGGGCTTGCCCTTGGCGTCGGTCGGCGCGGCGCCCGCCAGCGGAACCCCGGACGGGGCCTTCGCGCCGGTGATGCGGCTCAGCGCGGCCTCGCCGGAGCGCACCTGCGTGATCGTCGGACGGAGCTTGGCATCGGCCATCAGCCGCACCATGTCGCGGCGCTGGTTCGGCGTGACCAGGGTGACGACCCTGCCGGACTCGCCGGCGCGCGCCGTGCGGCCGCCCCGGTGCAGGTAGTCCTTGTGGTCGGCGGGCGGGTCCACGTTGACGACGAGGTCGAGGTCGTCGATGTGGATGCCGCGCGCGGCGACGTTGGTCGCGACCAGGACCGTGATCAGACCGTCCTTGAACTGTCCGAGGGTCCGGGTGCGCTGTGGCTGCGACTTGCCGCTGTGCAGCCCCTCCGCCCGTACGCCCATGGCCCGCAGGTGCTTCACGAACTGGTCGACGCCGTGCTTGGTGTCCAGGAACATCAGCACCCGGCCCTCGCGGGCGGCGATCTCGGTGGCCGCCGTGACCTTGTCGGCCGCGTGGATGTGCAGGACGTGGTGGTCCATCGTGGTGACCGAGGCCGCCGACGGGTCCACGGTGTGCGAGACCGGGTCCTTGAGGTAGCTGCGGACGAGCTGGTCCACATTGCGGTCCAGGGTGGCCGAGAACAGCATCCGCTGCCCGGCGTGGTGCACCTGGTCCAGGATCTCCGTGACCTGCGGCATGAAGCCCATGTCACACATCTGGTCCGCCTCGTCGAGCACCGTGATCTTCACGCGCTCCAGGTGGACGTCGCGCCGCCCGACCAGGTCGCTCAGGCGGCCGGGAGTGGCGACCACGATCTCGACGCCCGTGCGCAGGGCCGCGGTCTGGCGGCCGATGGACAGACCGCCGACCACCGTGACCATCCGCAGCTTCAGGGCCTGTGCGTACGGGGTCAGCGCCTCGGTCACCTGCTGCGCCAGCTCGCGCGTCGGTACGAGGACCAGCGCCAGGGGCCGCTTCGGATCCGCCTGCTCGCCCGCCGTGCGCGCCAGCATGGCCAGGCCGAAGGCCAGCGTCTTGCCGGAGCCGGTCCGGCCGCGGCCGAGGATGTCCCGGCCCGCGAGGGAGTTCGGCAGGGTCGCCGCCTGGATGGGGAAGGGCTCCGTCACCGCCAGCTCGGCCAGCGTCCGCACGAGCTCCTGGGGCAGGTCGAGCTCGTCGAACGACTTCACGGGCGGCAGCGCCGGGACGGTCGTCGCGGGCATCGCGAACTCGCCCCGCAGGGGAGCGGTCCGGGGGGTTTTGCCGCCGCCCTTGCCACCGCTCCTGGGGCCTGCCTTGGTTCCGGCCTTGACGCCGAAACGCCCGTGAGGTGACGGGTTCTTCATGCAGAACCTTCCGCGAAGTCGTGAAAGGAAGAAATTTTACCATCGGACCCGCGACCCGGCGGGGGCGCGGGGGACGGGGACACCGCCTACGGCCACGGGACCCATCCGGCTCGGCCCACCCGGGACACCGTCGCGCGCGCCGGCCCGTGCCGAAAGCGTCTTGGTCCCTCGTTTCACGGACGGTGCGACCAAAGGTTCGATTCATTCAGTGCACCCCGGTTGGCCGCGCTTGGCGTGTGGCGGGGGCGACCTGCGGGCAGGATCGAGACGGCCGCACGTGCGGCCCGCGTGGAACGTTGAGAAGGATCAGCACAGATGGCAACTGGCACCGTGAAGTGGTTCAACTCGGAGAAGGGATTCGGCTTCATCCAGCAGGACGACGGCGGCCCCGACGTGTTCGTGCACTTCTCCGCCATCCAGACGACCGGCTTCAAGGAGCTGGCCGAGGGCGCGAAGGTCGAGTACAGCGTGACCCAGGGCCCCAAGGGTCCTCAGGCGGAGCAGGTGGTCACCATCGGCTAGCGCCGCTTCACGAGTCCAGTCCGTGAGGTGAGCCCCGCCGGATGCCCGGCGGGGCTCGCGCGTGCGCGGTGCGGGAACCGGGCGGAAGTCAGCCCGCCCGGTGCAGGGCCAGCAGCAGCGCCCACAGGCGGTCGGCGAGTTCGGCCGGCTGCGCCGGGACGAGGCCGTGCAGCCAGTCCGCGAGCACCCCGGTGAAGGCGGCCGCCACCGCGGAGGCGACCAGGTCCGGGCGCGGGGCGCCGACCGCCGCGCGCTCGGCGCGCGCGCGGGCCCGCAGTTCCCGGTGCAGGCGCTCGCCGAGCGGGCCGCCGCCGCCCGGCAGGAGCAGGGTGCGGTAGAGCGGTGCCCGGTCGGCCGCGCCCCCGAGGAAGTCGGCCAGGTCGGCCGGGGGGCGGGCCGGGGCGACCGACCCGGGGCCCGTCTGCCAGGCGTGCAGGGCGTCGACCGCCGCGTGCACCACGTCGGCGCAGGCGTCCACCGCGAGCGCGGTGAGGTCCTCGTAGTGCAGGTAGAACGTGGCGCGCCCGACCCCGGCCCGGCGGACCACGGCCGAGACGCTGACCTCGGCCAGCGGCCGGTCCGCGCACTCCGCGAGGAGGCTCTCGCGCAGGCGTGCCGTGGTCCGGGCGGTACGGGGATCCGTGCGCGGGTCCCCGGCGCTCATGCGGCGAGCAGGGCCGCGCCCAGGGCGAGGGCGCCGGGCAGGGCCTGCGCGATCAGGATCCGCCGGTTGGCGGTCGCGGCTCCGTACACCCCGGCGACGATCACGCAGACGAGGAAGAAGATCTGCGTCGCGAGCGAGTCGATGGCGAGCGACCAGACCAGGCCGGCCGCGAGGAACCCGTTGTAGAGGCCCTGGTTGGCGGCGAGCGGCGCGGTGAGCTCGGCGGTGTCCGCGTCGAAGCCCGACAGCGCCCGGCCGGGCGGCCGCTGCCACAGGAACATCTCCAGGACCAGGAAGTACGCGTGCAGCGCGGCGACGGCGCCTATGAGGACCTGAGCGACCGTGTGCACGGCCACCTCCCTTGGTTTCCCGTGGATTACGGACGTTGATTTCCTGGACAACTGTACAGGAAGTCGGGAAGGGGATGGCCGGTCGGTAGGCCGTGAGGGCACGGATACCCTGACCGCATGACCGTGCTCGTATACGAAGACTTCGGCGCAGGCCGCCACCGCGAGAGTTCGCTGATCCGCCACGCCCTCGGGAGCGTGCACGACGAGGTGCTGGTCGCGGGCCTCGCGGGCGGGGTCGGCTTCATGTATTTCGTGTTCGAGTACGCCGGCCGGCCGCCGATCGCGACGATCGTCGCGCAGGCCCACCCCCACCCCTGGGTGCAGACGGCTCTGAGCCGGCTGCACGTCCCGTACCTGGCCACCACCAGCGCCAAACCCCGCCTGAACCGGGTGTGCGGCGCGCTCGACGCCGGGCTGCCGGTGTTCTGCGTCGTCGACCGGTCGGGGCTGCCGTGGCACGAAGCGGCCGAGAGCCCCGAGGTGGCCTCCGCCGATCCGTACACCGTGGTCGTGGCGGGGTACGAGGGCGACACCTTCTACGTCGAGGACGGGGCGGACACTCCCTACGAGATCGGCCGGGAGGAGTTCGGCGCCGCCTGGTCCGGGCACCGCAAGGGGCGCCACCAGATGATCGTCCCCACCGGCCCGCCCGACGGCGAGCCGGACCTCGACGAGGCCATCGCCACCACGCTCGGCCGCCTCACCGGGCCCGTGCTCGGCAACCACTTCGACGTGAACTTCGGCTTCTCCGGCATGGAGACGTTCGCGGCCCAATTGCGCGACACCCGTACCGCGACGGGCTGGGAGCGGCGCTTCGGCGTCTCCCCGGAGGCCCTGGGCGCGGGCATGCGGCGGCTGCACTCCTGCCTGGAGGAGCAGTGGACCGCCCCCGGCGCGACCCGGCCGCTGTACGCCGACTTCCTCGACCTCGCGGGCAAGCCGGAGGCGGCGGAACTCTTCCGGGACTCCGGCCGGCAGTGGTCGAGCCTCGCCGAGCTGGCCCGTACGGCCGATCCGGCGGCGGACGAGGCGGACCGCCGGGTCCTCTTCGACGCGTGCGCGGACCGGGTGGACGGGGCGCTCGCGCTGGAGCGGCGGGCCGCCGAAATCCTGAGCAAGGGCTGATCCGCCGGATCCGCCGGATCCGCCCCTGCCCAGGCCGGCCCGGGCCGCTCGTTCAGGCCGAGCGGCTCACGGCTCGACCACGGAGATCGCGGAGACCGGGCAGGCGCGGGCGGCCTCCCGCACGAGCCGGCTCCCGTTGCCGTCCTCGTGGCCCGGGACCAGCTCGCTGAACCCGTCGTCGTCCTGCGTGAACACCTCGGGCGCCGTGAGCGCGCACTGGCCGGCGCCGATGCAGACGGCCGTGTCGATGTCGATGCGCAGGGAGATCACGTCCCTCACCACGCCACGGGGAGTTCGACCATGCCCTGGATGGTGTCCCCGGGCCTGAAGGGGATCCGGTCAGGGTCGGCCGCCAGCCGCAATCCGGGCAGCCGCTCGAAGAGGGTGCCCAGCGCGATCTCCATCTCGGCCCGGGCCAGGTTCTGCCCGAGGCACTGGTGGACGCCGAAACCGAAGGCCAGGTGGTGCCGGGTGGGCCGGTGCCAGTCCAGGGCGTCGGGTTCCTCGAAGACCGCCCCGTCGCGGTTGATCACCGAGGTGGAGAACACCACTCCGTCGTCCGGGCGGACCGTGACCCCGCCGATCTCGATGTCCTCGGTGGCGACCCGCAGCATCCCGTCCGCGATGGACAGGAACCGCATCAGCTCCTCCACCGCCGCCGGGAGCAGCGACGGGTCCGAGCGCAGCTCGGTCAGTTGTTCCGGGTGGTTGAGCAGGGTGAACGTACCGAGGGAGATCATGTTCGCCGTGGTCTCGTGGCCCGCGATCAGCAGGATCGCGGCCAGCGAGACCAGTTCGTCGACATCGGTCTCGCCCGGCTCCAGCCGCTGGGCGACGAGCTCGTCCAGGAGCCCGTCGCCCGGGTCGCGGCGCTTGCGCTCGATCAGCTCGCGCAGGTACCCGTTGATCTGCTCCCGGGCGTCCTCGACATCGGCCCTCTCCGGCCCGCGCAGCAGCCGGCGCGACTGTCCCTCGAAGAACTCGTGGTCCTCGTAGGGGACTCCGAGCAGCGCGCAGATCACCATCGACGGCACCGGCAGCGCGAAGGCGCTGACCAGCTCCGCCCGTGGGCCGCGCGCCACCATCTCGTCGATCAGCCGGTCCACGGTCTCCTGGATCCGGGGCCGCAGGACGGCGGTCCTCTTCAGCGTGAAGCTCGGGATCAGCATCCGGCGCTGGGTGTTGTGCTCGGGATCATCCACCCCGAGCAGGGCGGTGCGCCGGTCCTGGAGGCCGATGAAGCGCCTGCTGGGCAGGGGGAAGGCGGCGTTCTGCCGGTTGGCGGAGAGCCGTGGGTCGGTGAGCAGGGCACGGGCCTCGGCGTGCCCGGTCACCATCCACACCGAGCGGCCGTCGAAGAGGGAGACCCGGGAGAGCGGCCGGCCTTCCCGCAGGGGGGCGTAGGCGGCCGGCGGGTGGTAGGGGCAGGTTCGGTCCTGGGGGAAGCCGATGGGTTCGACTTCGGGCGCATCGGGTTCGGACGCAGTGGATTCGGACACAACGGGTTCGGACATGCAGCACCTCGCAGCGTGGTTCCGTCTCGCCAGGCCCATTACATGCCCTAGGCACCTATCCCACCTATGCCCCTTTCGGCCAGATCGGACATGTTCGCCCGGAGGGCCCATCCCGCCCCCGGCCGGGACTACAGGTGCGCGTCCAGGAACTCCCGGAACTCCTCGCGGGTCATCGGTCCGGCCTGGCTCGCCACCGCCTCGCCGTCCTTGACGAGGACGGCCGTCGGGGCGCCGGTCACGCCGTACCGCCTGGTCGCCCCGGGGCAGCGGGTGATGTCGGTACGCACCGCGGTCAGCCGCGGCCCGTACTCCTCGGCCAGCTCGCCGACGATCGCGTCCATCGTCTTGCAGGCCTCGACGGCCTTCGGCCAGCTCCCGCAGAAGTAGGCGAGAACCGGCCCGCCGCCGGCCATCGTGAGGATGAAGTCGAACTCCTGGTCCTCCAGCGGCTGGTGTACCCGACGTGCCATGAGTGGTGCTCCTGCTTCTCGTGCGCGGTGATCCGGACGGCGGACTCCATTGTCAGTGCTGCCTGGGAAGCTGGGTCCATGGACGACAGGATGCTCCGGCGCCGGGTCTACGGCGCCGACCACGACGACCCCGACCCGGGCCCGCGCCCCGGCCACGTCTACGGCGAACTCGTGGGCGGCCCCCTCGACGGGCTCCTCCTGGACATCACCGGCTGGAGCGGGCCCCAACTGGCCGAAGAGGCCCGTCTCCCGACGGAGATAGGGCGTTACGGGGCGGGCGGCCGGGCCCACTACCGCCGCCGCGCGGGCGAAGCGGGGCACTGGGACTGGACGGGCGACAGTCCCTGACCGCACCCCGGCCGCCCCGCGCCGGCGAGCGTTCGCGATCATGAAAATTGGCAGACGGAGTCGGACGGCGGTATCGGGCGGCATGCGGCATGCGGCATGCGGCGTCCTGCGGAGGGATGGAGCGATGGGTCACACCCTGGAGATGAGCACCGGCGACATGCGGGCGGTGATCCGGCTGCTGACGGCGGTGGAGCGGACGCCCGACCAGGAGCGCCGCCTGGGTCTCACGCGCGAGCGGTGCGCGCGGGCCGACGCCCGTTTCCGCGACGAGGGCATCGAGCTGGGCGTACCGGTCACCCAGGCCCTGGAGGAGCTGCTGGAGGGCCGCCCCACCGCGGACATGGAGCCCGGTTACACCTACGCCTTCCAGGCGCTGGTCGCCGGGCACTTCTCCGACACCTACCACCTCGGCTACTGGCGGCGGCCGTCCTGGTTCCACACCGTCGACGAGGAGATGACCCGGCACGGGGTACCCGCCGATCTCGCTCCGGCCGCGCTGCTGTTCGGCGGCCCGCCGGTACGGATCCCGCACCCGGGCGACGCCACCCCGTGGATGGGCACCTTCCCGGCCTCCCGCGCCGCCGAGCTCGTGGCGGCGTACGAAGCGGTCCTCGACCGGCTCGACGAGGAGGTCCGGGAGACCGCCGAGGTGTTCCTCGAACCCATGCGGGTCGAGGCCGAGGAGTGGGAGGCGACCAAGAAGGCGGGCCGGACCCAGGACACCGTCTTCTTCTGGCTCTGCTGAGCCGGCCCGTGTCGGCCGGTGGCTCAGCCGCGGCTCACGCTGCGGGCCCACAGGACGAGCGGGATCTGCAGGGGCAGCCGGGCGATCGTCGCCGCCCGCGCGCCCGCGGAGCCGTGGCGCGCGTCCACGGCCATCTTGACGTTCGCCGGGAACACGCCGACGAAGAACGCCGCCGTCGCCAGCGCCGCCGCACGCCGCGTACGCGGGTGGGCGACCCCGGCGGCCAGCACCAGCTCCGCCACCCCGCTCGCGTACGTCCACTGCCGCGGGGTGCCGGGCAGCGAGCGCGGGACGGTCGCGTCGAACTGCCCCGGCGCGACCGCGTGTGCCACCGCGGCGCCGGCCAGCAGGCCGGCGAGCAGGGCGGGGGAGGAGGGGGTGCGCGGCATCGGGGGATCCTCTCCGAGGGACTGGGCCCGGCGATCCTACTCGCCGGTAGCCCGGCGGGCGGGGCCTTGGGACCCGGGAAACCGCCCGGTGGCCGCTCCGGAAGATTCCTCGAAGAATTTCCCGGGGAGCTGTCGATCCGGACCCCTCCCGTTCGACGCAGGGGTGAGAGGCAGGGACAGCCCCCGCCCCCCGACCGAGGAGTCACCATGCCGCGCTTCCTGACACTGATCCGCATCGACGAGCAGAACCTGCCCACCGAGGCCTTCCCGGCCGACTTCGAAAAGCGCATGGGCGCGCTGCTCGAGGAGATCACCAAGGCCGGGGTCATGCTCGACACGGCCGGACTGCTGCCCACCTCCCAGAGCACCCGGCTCAGCTGGTCCGGCGGGAAGATCAGCTACACCGACGGCCCCTTCACCGAGACCAAGGAGGTCGTCGGCGGCTACTCCCTCATCCAGTGCAAGGACAAGGCCGAGGCCATCGAATGGACCAAGCGGTTCCTGGAGATCCACCCGGCGCACTGGAACGTCGGCGCCGAGGTCCGGCAGATCGAAGAGATGTGAGCCGCCGCGGGGCGCCGCGCCGGTGCCCCCGGCGCTCGCCCTGTGCTCGCCCCGCGTCTGCCCCGCGTTTGCCCTGCCACGTCACGGCTGCTCTGATGGGTGGCCGTGACGGCAGCGAGTACGGCCCAGGCGGTCGAAGCGGTGTTCAGGATCGAGTCCGCGCGCATCATCGCCGGCGTGGCCCGGATCGTGCGCGACGTCGGCATCGCCGAGGAGCTCGCACAGGACGCCCTCGTCGCCGCCCTGGAACAGTGGCCGCGGACGGGCGTCCCCGACCGGCCGGGCGCCTGGCTCATGGCCACCGCCAAACACCGCGCGATCGACCTCGTCCGCCGCAAGGAGACCTACGCGCGCAAGCTCGCCGAGGTCGGCCGGAGCCTGGAGGACGCACCGCCGCCCGCCGAGCCGGCCGACCCGCAGGACATCGACGACGACCTGCTCCGGCTGATCTTCACCGCCTGCCACCCGGTGCTCGCCACCGAAGCCCGCATCGCGCTCACCCTGCGCCTGATGGGCGGCCTCACCACCCAGGAGATCGCCCGCGCCTACCTCACCACCGAGCCGACCGTCGCCCAGCGGATCGTCCGGGCGAAGCGGGCGCTCGCCAAGGCCGGGGTGCCGTTCGAAGTCCCGTACGGAGCCGACCGCGAGGAGCGGCTCGCCTCCGTACTGGAGGTCATCTACCTCGTCTTCAACGAGGGCTACTCGGCGACCGCCGGAGCCGACCTCGTCCGCCCCGCCCTCTGCGAGGACGCGCTGCGGCTGGCCCGCGTCCTCGCCGGTCTGATGCCCAAGGAACCCGAGGTGCACGGGCTGGTGGCGCTCCTGGAGTTCCAGGCCTCCCGGATCGCCACCCGCACCGGCCCCGACGGCGAGCCGGTGCTCCTCGCCGACCAGAACCGGGCCAAGTGGAACCGCATGCTGATCCGCCGCGGAGTCCAGGCCATGCACCGGGCCGGCACCGGCCCGTACTCCCTCCAGGCCGCCATCGCCGGCTGTCACGCGGACGCGCTCCGCTACGAGGACACGGACTGGCGGACCATCGCCGCGCTCTACGCGCGGCTGGTCGAGCTGATCCCGTCGCCGGTGATCGAGCTCAACCGTGCGGTCGCCGTCTCCATGGCCGAGGGGCCCCGAGCGGCGCTCGTGCTGGTGGACGCGCTGGCGGCGGAACCGGCCCTGCGCGCCTACCACTTGCTGCCGAGCGTACGGGGAGACCTGCTGGAGCGGCTCGGCCGGCGGGCCGAGGCCCGCGCGGAGTTCGAACGGGCCGCCTCCCTCACGCGCAACGCGCGCGAGCAGGCCCTGCTGCGGCAGCGCGCCGCCCGCCTCCTCGACGGCTGACGCGCCCGGGCCGCCCGGCCGCCGGCCCGTCAGGTGCGACGGCCGTACGCCGTCACGTCGAGGGGGGTGCGCGCGGGCCGGCGCGGCGCGGTCAGCGCGATGGGGCGGCGCAGCGAGCCGTGGCGGGCGATCTCGCGGACCGTGAGCCGCAGCGCCTCCTGGAAGTCGTCCATGGTGCGGCGGGCGACGGGGGTGTCCACGTAGATGGAGTTCATGTGCAGCCCGTCCGCGTCCCGCTGGAACCAGGAGCAGGCACCGTTGGCGCGCGCCGACCACACGTGGGTGGAGGGCCGCCAGTCCTCGTGGCGCTCGGCGCCCGGACACTTGCGCATGTCGATGTACGAGAAGAAGTTCACCGGGTAGGGCCAGGAGCGGGCGGCGAACTCCTCGGGCGCCAGCAGCTCCCAGGCCCGGACGAACGGTACGTCGATATGGCCGATCATCTCGCCGAAGCCGGCCCGCACGGCGGCCATGACCTGGGCGAAGTCCCGGCCCGGCGAGGCGTCGAACTCGATGGGCATGGTGTTGACGAACCAGCCGACCGATCCCGTCCACGAGGCCCGGCCGCGCTCGCTGACCGGCATGAAGCCGCGGTACACACCCGGCCCGCCCGCCTCGCGCAGGCACACGGCGACGGCGGCGAGCACCCCCATGAACGCCTTGCCGTCGACCGCCAGGCAGGCCTTCTCGAACACCTCGGCCTCGCCGGCGTCCAGCAGCGGCGAGGCCTCGTTGACGATCGGGTACATCCGGCCCGGCTCCACGCCCAGTTCGAGCGGGAAGCGCGGGAAGAACTCGCCGCCGCCGCGCGCGATGAACGACTTCCAATAGGCGAGGCGGTCGTCGCCGGCGTCGATGGACAGGTAGCGGCGGCGCTGCTCCTCGGCGAAGTCGAGATAGCTCGGCGCGGGTTCCGCGAGCGGCTCCTCGCCGCGGCACACGGCCTCGTAGGCGCTCTGGACCTCCTGGACCACGATCGGCATCGACAGGCCGTCGCACACGATGTGGTCGAAGGCCAGGTACACGGTCGCGGAATCCTCCCGGAGGACGGCGCCCATCGTGAACAGCGGCCACGACAGGGTGTCGATGCTCCGCTTGAACCGCTCGATCAGGAAGTACTTCAGTGCCTCGGAGGTTTCGAAGGCGGCCACCGGCACGGTGTCGAGGGCGAGTCCGTCGGGGGCGATGGGCGCGCACGCCAGCTCCCCGGCGAGCCGGCGGAACTCGCACCGCAGCACCTCGTGCCGCTGCACGAAGGCAAGCAGCGACCGGGTCAGGGCGTTCTCGTCGAGCGCCCCGCAGACCTCGAAGGTGACCGCGATCCACGACGCGACGGGGTCATCGGCCGCGCGGCTCTCCTCGGCGACGGTGAAGTGCTTGTCCTGGTTGAAGGACGCCCGCCTGTCCGGCTCATCGTCCGGACCGGGGGCCTGCGCCGCCGTGGACCGCAACCGCCACTCGACGACCCGCCCGGGCGCCATGTGGTGCATCTCCAGAGGAAACTGCCGCATTCCGTCATCCCTTCGCCCCCCGAGTCAACCCCCAGCCCCTAACGACACCCGCCCCACGGAAGTGACGGCGCCCACCAGCCGGTTCACCGGCGGGGGAGGAGGGGGCGAGCAGCCGGTGGATCCTGGGGCGGCGGGGTTCGGCCCGCGGGGGGCGAGCCTGGGGCCAGGGGCGGTGGGATGCGAGTTCGTCGGCCAGACGGGTCAGGAAGGCACGGAATTCGGCTGCCTCGTAGGGCCGTTGGTCCGGGTGCGGGGGGAACGTGGCGGCCAGCGGGGGTGCCGCAGACGGACGCCGCACACAGGGCCGCCACCTGGCCGGGCATCGGGTGGTCGGAGATCGGGTGGTCGGAGATCGGCTCGACCTCGAGGGCGAGCGCGTACCGGCGGACCAGCTCGTCCACCGGCTCCAGGCCGTTGCTGTGGTACATCGCCTTGTACAGGATGCCGTTGACCAGCCCCGGCACCCCGCGACTCGATCACCCTGCCGCCGGCCACCGCCGGCCACCGCCATGCCCGACTTCCTAGTGCTCGTCCGGGCGCAGCTCGATGTGGTCCGGGGCGAGGTCGACCGCGACGCGGTGTTCCATGCCCAGGGCTTCCAGGAACTTCTGCGGGAGCTGGACGCGGCCGGTGCGGTCCAGCATGACGTACTCGCGTTCGCTCACCGACTCCTCGCCGTGCTCGTCGGTGACCGTGCGGCGCAGTACCTCGGTGCTCGTGCGGCCGTCGCGCATCGCCACCGTACGGCGGACCTCCCCGGCCACGAGCGGGTCGTGGGTCACGATGACCACCGTCGCGCCCAGTTCCCGGTTGACGGTCCGGAAGGCCTCGAAGACCGCCGACCCGGTCTCGGAGTCCAGCTCGCCCGTGGGCTCGTCGGCGAGCAGCACCGCCGGATCGTTCGCCATGGCCACGGCTATGGCGACGCGCTGCTGCTGGCCGCCCGAGAGCTCGGCCGGGCGCCGCTCGGCGAGATCCCCGATCTCCAGGGCCTCCAGCAGCTCACCGGTGCGGGCCGCGTGCCGCTTGGCCGCGCCGCGCCCGCCGCCCTTCAGCTGCATCGGGAGCGAGATGTTCTGCGCCGCCGTCAGGAACGGCATCAGGTTGCGCGCCGTCTGCTGCCAGACGAAGCCCACCGCCTCCCGGCGGTAGCGCAGCCGGTCCCGCGCGGACATCTCCAGCAGGTCGTAGCCGCCGACGCTCGCCGCGCCGGCCGTCGGCACGTCCAGCCCCGCCAGGATGTTCAGCAGGGTGGACTTGCCGCTGCCCGAGGCCCCGACCAGGGCCATCAGGTCCCCCTGGGCCACCGTCAGTTCCAGACCCTGCAAGGCCTGGACCTCCACCCCCGCCGTGCTGAAGATGCGTACGAGGCGGTCACAGGCGATGGCCGTGTCCGCCCCGTGCCTGCGCGGTTCGGCGGCGGCCAGCGCCTGCTGCCGCAGCTCCTCGTACGTCGGCTGCTCGCTGTTCACCGCTGGTCTCCCGCTCTCAACTCGGTGGTGATCTGTCGCCTGCCGGATATCGCCGCCTCCACGAGCACGGCCGCGGCGACCAGGACGGCCAGGCCCAGCGCCTGGGTCAGCACGGGCCGCACGAGGAGCCGCAGACCGGTCGGCACCGGCGCGCCGACCAGGGTCGAAAGGTCCACCGCCGGACCCAGCAGGGCGACCGCGGCCGCCGCGACGAGACCGCCGCCGAGCGCGGCGGCCACCGCCTGCGGCAGCGACTCGGCCAGGATCAGCAGGACGCCCTGCCGGGGCCGCAGCCCCATCGTGCGCAACCGGGCCAGCAGCGCGGCCCGTTCGGGTGCCGCCCGCAGCAGGGTGAGCAGTACGGACAGCAGCGCGAACCCCGCGACGCCGGCCACGGCAGCCCAGAACAGCCGCCCGGCCGACCGCTGCAGCGGATCCGCGGCGAGTTCGGCGACCTTGGCCGAGCTCGTGCGCACCAGATACTGCGAGGCGTTCGCGGCCGGGGCCTTCGCCCGGACCAGCTCGCTCAACTGCTCCTGGTCGAAGTCACCGAGCGCGAACCACCGGTTGGGCCGCGCGGTCTGCGGCACCGCGGCGGTGACCGGGCCGGCCGGGAGCACCAGGGTGGCGGTGCCGCCCGACAGCGCGGGCGTGCCGTCGACCGTTCCGGCGGACGTGACCTGGAGCTCCCCGCCGTTGCTCAGCCGCAGCTGGTAGGTGCCGGAGGGTCTGCGTCCGGCGAGGTCGCGGCTGAACAGAGCCGGCACCGGGGCGCCCGCGGGGCCGCCCGCGAGCACGGCCGGGTCGAACCCGCCGCGCCCCACCACCCGGGCCACCTCCGCGTAGGAGGCGGGATCGACGACGACGACGTTGACATCGAGGTAGCCCCGGTCGGCGTCGAAGAGGTAGGCGCCGTCGTCGAGCCATACGCTCGACGTCGTCCGTACGCCGGGCAGCGCGGCGGCGGCCTCGGCCAGTTCTTCCGGGACCACGGCCTCGGACGGCGCGGCGATCTGGGCGTCGCCGCCTACGGCCTGCCGGGCCACCTCCAGCCGCGCCGTGTCCACACCCGCCAGCACGGTGGACCCGAACCCGCCGATGGTCACCGCGAGCAGCAGCGCCACCAGCGGCAGCACCGACGGCCGGACCCGACCGCCGGCGCCCCGTGCGGCGCGGGCCAGGCCGAGGAAGCCGATCAGCGCCCGGCCGCGCCCCGCGACTCTGGCCAAGGCTCCCACCAGGGCGGGCTGGAGCCGGGCCAGGAGCAGGCCGCCGCACAGCGCGAGCAGCAGCGGGGCGGCGACCAGCAGCGGATCGATCCCGGCTCCGGCCGGAGCGACCCCGCGCCCGCGCACCTCCAGGACGGCCGCCACCGTCGTGGCGAGGACGAGCAGCTCGCCGACGAGGCGGCGCCGGGGACTGGGCCCGCGCGGCGCCGACAGCAGCACGAACGCCCGCACGGGGAACGCCAGCAGGGCCAGGAGGGTGGCAGCGCTCGCCGCGAGCAGGGTGGCGGTCAGCCGCGGCGTCGCCAGCAGCGCCACGGCGAGCCCCGTCGCGAGCACGGCGGCCGGCAGTACGGTGACGGCTCCCTCCCCGAGCAGCCGTCCCACGATGGAGCGGCGCGATCCGCCGCGGGCCAGCAGCAGCCGCAGCTCGCCCTCGCGCCGGTCCCCGCTGAGCGCGGCGGCCAGGCAGAACACCACGGCGGCCACGCCGGCGACCCCGGCCGGGCCGATCGCGGCGAGCGGCGCGGCGGCCTGCTGCCGGGCCCGGGCCTGGGTGAACAGGTCCGGCAGGCGCGAGGTGATGCGCAGACCGGGGCGGTGGGTGTCCCGGGTCAGCCGCGTGGCCGTCGGGCCGGTGAGGTACGCGGCGAGCTCCTTGGACGTGGCCGGCAGCCGGTCGGCGCGCAGCGCGTCGATGTCCACCGGCAGCCGCCAGAAGTCCGTGGCTCCCTCGCCCCACGGTGCGAGCCGGTCGAGCCGCTCGGTCCCCACCAGAGCCGCGGTCTGCCAGAACGTCTGCGGCACCTTCGTGGCGGTGCGGGCCAGGCAGGCGTGGGTGAGGCAGGGCAGGTCGGTCCAGTACACGTCGTCGTCGTCGACGGCGGTGTAGAGGCCGACGACCTCCGCGGTGGCCGGTCCGGCAGCGGTGGGGGTGGAGTTCAGCACCGTGCCGACCCGGACGCCGAGGGTCTGCGCCGCGCTCTGGGACAGCGCGATCGGCACCGGCCCGTCAGGTGTGCCGGCGCCCGGCCACTGCCCGGCCACCAGCCGGGTGTGGGCGGCGGCCTCGCGCAGGTGCACCAGGCTGAGTTGGGGCGGGATGCCCTCGGGGCGTGCCAGTTCCGGGTTCTCGAGCTGGCGCGCCTTGACCGCCTGGGTGCCGTGGACCGGGCCGCTGGCGGCCAGGGTGAAGCCGGGGCCGATGCGTGAGCGCAGCGTGGCCAGTACGGCGTCCAGGTCCTGCGGGGTCTGTTCCCCGTACCGGGCCGTGGACGTGGCGATCAGGCTGGTCGGGCCGGGGCCACGGGCGTGCAGGAACGCGTGCAGGGCCTGGTCGTTGCCCCGGTCCAGGGCGCGCGGCAGGGCGGCGGCCAGCAGCACGGCGACGAAGGCCAGGGCCGCGCCGAGCAGGGCGGGCGCCGGTGTGGCACGCAGCCGGGTCCGCACCCAGGGCGCGGCCGGCGCGGGCGGGCGGCCGGCGGCGGCCCGCGTTTCCCCGGGCCCGGGCCCGGACCCGTCCGAGGGCGTCGGCGTGGTCGGGCTCTGGATGCTCACATGTCCTCCACGTGCCGCAGCCGGGCGGCCGCGTTCCGGACGGTCCGGTTGCGGCGGCCGCCCAGGACCGCCGACAGCAGCGGCGCCGTGGCGATGGCCGCCGTCAGCAGCAGCGTGCCGACGACCGGCAGGTCCACCAGCACCTCGGGTACGGGGCGGCCCGCGGCGGGCGTCAGCACCATCAGCGGGACCACCAGGTGGACGACGGCCGCGCCCAGACCCAGCCCGACGGTGGTGGCCAGACCCACCAGTAGGCAGCCCTCCACGGCAGCGCTGCGGGCCAGGCCCCGGCGGGGCGCCCCCAGCACCAGCAGCACCGCGAACTCCCGGGCCCGCTCCCGCCCGGCCGCCGCGGCGGAGGCCGCGAAGCCGATCGCGGCCAGCACCGCGCAGGCGGCGGCCAGGGCGGCCAGCGCGCTCTGCGGTCCGGCGCTGAGCGGATCGTCCAGCAGCGCGGCGGCCACCTCCTCGCGCAGTTGCACCTGCTGGGTCCCCCCGGCGGAGCGCAGTGCGGCGGCGGCACGTGCCGGGGCGGTGTCACCGGCGGAGGCGGCCGGCAGCCACCATTCGCCGGCGGGGGGCAGCTCCCGCCCGCCCCCGGCCGCCAACACCCGCCCGGCGGTGGCCAGATCGACGGCCAGTGCGGTGTCGCCCGCGACCGGGAGCGAGCCCACCGCGGCCGTGATCCGTACCGGCACGGAGGCCCCGCCCAGCGGGACGGGCACCACGTCGCCCACGGCCGCGCCGACGGCGGTCAGGTAGGCGCGGGTCGCGATCCCGGGCACCTCGGCGGCGACGGCGCCGCCGGGGGTCAGCCCGAGCTGTACGCCGCCGACGCCGCCGGCGCCGTCCCGGTAGCGCAGCCGCAGCAACTCCGCGGCCCCGGCCTGGGGTGCGAGCAGTTCGGCGGGCTTGGTGCCGTCGGTGAGCGGCGGGGCGTTCAGCTGCCAGGCGGGCGCGGGGGAGGGGACGGGGATGGCCGCGGCCCCGGGCGTTTCGGCGACGGAGATGCGGCGTACCGTCAGCTCGTCGTAGGCCTTGGCCGCGTCGACGGGCGGGGGACCGCCCGGCTCCGACCCGGTGCCGGGCTCCGGCCCCTCGTCATACAGCCTGTCGTGCTCGTACGTGAACACGAGCCCGGCGATGCTCAGCGGGGTGGCGGCCGAACCGAGCGGGGCGCCGACCAGTGCGCCGACGTTCGCGGAGACGACGGCGTCGCCGTTCTCGGGGAGCTGGAGCATCGGAGTCCGGTACGTCAGGCCGAACCGGTCGCGCAGCAGCAGCCCGAGGCGCGGCCGGCCGCCCGCGCCGGTGGGCCGTACGTTCAGGTCGAGGTCGATGCGCTGCGGCCGCCCCGGCAGCACGATGCCGTTCGGGTCCGTGGCGTTCGGGTCCGAGCCGTTCGACGCGCCCGGCGCGAGCGGGGCGAACAGCTCGCGCATCGCACGGCCGTCGCGCAGGTCGGCCCGCAGCGGGACCCGTTCGGCGACGCCGCGGGCGTCCAGCGCGAGCACCTGCCCGGGCCGGCCGCCCGGCAGCTCCTGCTGGGCGCGGATCACGGGGATCACCCGCTCGCCGCCGGGCAGCGTCCCGTACCGGCCCCCGCGCCCCATCGAGGGCAGTTCGCTGCCGGATATCCGCAGGCCGCCGGCGGTGGCGAAGTCCGCCTGGTCGCGCTGGGACGCCGACCAGCCGGACTGCTGGCCTAGGGCGAGGACCCCGCTGGAGACGGCCAGCACCAGCAGCAGCACGGGTCCGGTGGCCCGTCGCGGCCTGCGGGCGAGCTGCCAGCCGACGAGCGCCGGGCCGAGACCGCGGCCCCGGGCGGCGATCCGCCCGCCGAGCCGCGCGGCGAAGGGCAGGATCCGCAGCACCAGCAGGGTGCCCGCGCAGACGGCCAGGGTCGGCGCGGCCACCAGGACCGGGTCGACGCCGAACAGGCCGCCGCGTTCCGCGCCGGTGCCGAGCGGACCGCCGCTGTAGTGGGAGAGCTGCTGGTAGGCGAGGACGGCCAGTACCACCAGCGCCAGGTCGGCGCCGGAGCGGGCGGCTCCCGCGACGAGGGCCTGGCGGCGGCCGGTACGCCGCAGGGCGGCGCCCGCGGCACCGAGCGGGACCGCGGGCAGCGTGGTCAGCGCGACGCACCCGAGGGCGCAGCCGGCCGCCACCGGCCAGAGGGTCCAGGTCATCGACGTGTCCATCGGCACCCGGGCCAACGGGCCGAACCGGCCGAGCAGGCGCAGCAGTGGCGGGGTCAGCAGCGGGGCGAGGACCGCCGCGGGCATCGCGAGCAGCAGCGATTCGGCCGCGGCGAGGGCCCCGAGCCGGCGGCGGGAGGCGCCGCGCGCGGTGAGCAGTACGCGCTCGCCCTCCTGGCGGTCGGTCAGCAGGCGGGCGACGAGCAGCAGCGCGGCCGACGCGAGGACGGCCAGTTGTAGGGCTCCGACCAGCAGGGTGGACCGGGCCACGGTCTGCCCCGATTCCAACTCGCGCAGCAGCGCCGGGAGTTCGCTCCGCACCTGGAGTTGGGTGGTCTGCTGGAAGCGTACGGTCGTGCCGGGCGCCCGGGCCAGGACGGCTTCGGCGTCCGCGCTGGTCACGGCGGCGAAGTCGGGCGTGATGAGCAGGGCGCGGTCGTTCTGCGGCACCCCGCCGGCCGTGAACGCGGAGTCGTCCACGAGCAGCGGCCCGTACGTGGTGAAGCTGCCGACCTGGAGTTCCCGCCCGCCCAGCGGGTCGAGCCGCCAGTACGGGGAGTCGGGTTCGGCCGACTGGTAGACCCCGGTCACCTGCACGGTGAACGGGGCACCGCCGTAACGGTCGTCGAGGCGGACCTCGGCCGGCAGCGTCCCCTCGGTGAGCCCGAGCCGGGCCAGGGCCGTCTTCGGAGCCGCCACCTGGACGGGGCCGCCGGAACCGTTCGGGCTGGCGGGGGCGCCGGCGGGCTGCGGCCACCGGCCCGCGAGGAGGCGTACCCGCTCGTGGTCGAAGGCGGCCAGCAGGGTGAGGTCCGCGTCCCTGCCGGGAGTGCGCGCACCGGGCAGCCCGTACGAGCGGCTGCGCGCCACGCTCTCGACGCCGACCGGCAGCTGCCCGAACAGCTCGCGCGCCAGCGCCCGTACGGCCTCGTCGTCCTTGCCGCGGGCGGCCACCGGATGCCCGCCGGTGACCATGACGGTGCTGCGCGCCCGGCCCGCCGGGTCCTGGAGCGCCTGGCGCAGTCCGGCCTCGCCCACGCCACGGGTGAAAGCGAACAGTGCGGTGAGCACCGTGGTGGTGATCAGTACGGTGAGCAGTACGACGGCGGCGAGCGGCAATCGCCCGCGCAGCCGGCGCACGACGAAGCCGAGCATGTGCCGTTCCCTCCCCGTCCGGACCACTGGCACCGGATAGCGGACGATGCTGTCAGATTCGAACGAGTAGGGGAAGGGATGTGAGTGACCGGTACAACCGGTTGGACAAGTCGGTGGCACGGTTCCGCAAGAGAGCCGTTTCGGACGGCACGTGCCTCGCGCCGAGGGAACCGGCGGGCGGACCCGCGCGTCCCACACGTGCCGACCGCACCAGCACCGGATTTCGAGGGGGGACGCGTAATATGCGTAGAACCACAGCTCAGTTCGCGTGCATGGCCGCCATGACCGCCGCCGTACTGCTCACCGGCTGCGGCACCGCGACGAAGGGGGATCCGTCCGGGCGCGCGATGACCGGGACCGTCGGGACCGCCGGGGTGGGCTCGCCCGAACCGTGCCCGGTGACGGACCCCGGCACCCCGCAGACCCCGCCGACGCTGATCGACGGCACCCCGGCCAACACCCCGGAGGGAAACAGGCTTTCTCAAGCCGTCGGCGGGCAGGGGCGGGGCGCCTTCGCCGACGTCTACTCCACCCACATCACCGACCACCCCGCCGGCCGGGTGGCCGTGTGCGTCACCGACCTCGCCCGGGGCCGCCTCCTGGTGGCCGCGGCGCACGAGGCGGATCCGCAAGCCGACCCCGCCCGGGCCGACTTGTACCTGAGCCCGTACACGCGACGGGCCCTCAGCGCCGCGATGGAAAAGGTGATGGCGCTCGAACCCGCCTTCCCGATCCACACCTGCTCCGCGGGCCGGGGCGCCACGGGACTGGAGGTGACCTCCTCCGCCGAGGGCGTCGCCTCGCGCGAGTTCAGGAAGCAGTTGGAGAAGGCGACCGGCGGCATCCCCGTGACCATCAAGGAGGGCGCCCCCCTCCAGGCCCTGGTGGGGAAGGCCGACGTCACCCCGGCGCCGGTCACGCCCTAGGGGCGATCAGCTCCTCCATCACCGGGCGCGGAAGGGCGGGGTTGGCCGCCGCGGCCTCCGCCGCCGCATGGTCCTCGCCGGTCAGCAGGCCGACGAGGACCGACGGGGGCAGGGCCGGGTGGCCGGCGGCCCGCGCCCGGGTCTCCTCGACGGCCAGGCACGGCAGGAGCGCCTGCACCGTCGCGTTCGGATGGGAGGCGATCTCGCGGAAGGCCCGCCGCACGGGGGGATCGTGCCGGGCCAGATCCGCCAGCAGGGCCGCCGAGGCATCCGGATTTGACGCCACCTTCACGAGCACCCGTACGCCGTGCCGCGCGACCATCGCGCGCAGCCGGTCCTCGGTGATGCCCGGGTGCGGGGCGATGGTCTTCAGCACCGCCGCGTCCGGGTCGGCGGCCAGGGCGTCGCGCACCTCTGCCGGAAGGTCGCGCCGGCGGGCCGCGAGCATCCGTACGGCCGCATGCGGGGACGCGGCCAGCTCGGCGAGTTCCTCGGGGGAGGCGGCTTCGATCCGCGGCAGCGGCTCGGGGCGGATCCGCACCGTGCGGGCCAGGTGCGCGAGCACGTCGAGCGGGACCCGCGGATGCCGTGCCAGGGCGGAGCGGTCGATGTCCCGGTCGTCGTCGGCGGCGGCGAGGGCGCGGATCAGCGGCTCGTCGATGGCGGGATTGGCCACGACTGCCTGCCGGACCGCGGGATGGGAGTCCTCGGCGAGCCGGGCGTACAACGACGCGGGCAGATCGGCCCGTTCGGCGAGGGCCCGGCGTATCCGCATCGACGGGTGGCCGGCGAGCAGGGCCGCGGCCCCGGGCGGGGTGGCCCGGTTCTCCGCGGCCGTGTGCAGCATGTCGCGCACGGTGGACTCGTGCCCGCCGGCGCAGGCTTCGTCGCCGAACAGTCCCCAGTCCGGCAGCGTGCAGAGGGGGTCGTGCGTGAACGGGACCTCCTCGCGGTCGCAGACACGGCACGACTCGGCCGGAGCGAGTCCCTCGCCGGTGATCAGCGCCGCCAGGGCGGCAGGCGGCGTGGCCTCGTTGGAGGCGGCCTTCCTCCGGACCTCGGCGTGCGGGTGCACGGCGAGGCGCGCGGCGACCTCGGGAGCATCCGTCCACAGCGCCAGCTCGGCGACCACATCGATGTCCGGGTCGGCCGCGAGGCTCTGCGCCACATCGAGCGGCAGGCCGGGGGCGGAGGCCAGCGTCCACCGGACTTCCCCGTCCGGGTGGGCGGCCAGCAGCCGGGCCCATTCCGCAGGCCCCGCACGCTCGTCGAGCAGGACGAGTGCCAGCCGGGGCCGGGCCACCGGATCCACGTCGGCGGCGGTCAGCAGGCCCCCGCGGGCGAGGCGCAGCGCCGCGTACTCGTCGTGTGCGGACAGCGCGAGGACCTGGGCAGGGGTGAGGTCCGTGCGCTCCGAGAGCGCGTAGGCGAGATCGGCGGCGATATCGTCGTCGGGGTCCGCGGCCGTCGCCGAGACCGCGCGCGCGACCAGCCGGTCGACGAGCTCGGGCGGCAGGGCGGGGTTGGCGGCGAGGCCGCACAGCAGGTGGCTCACCGCTCCACCGCCGCGGTCAGGGCCTCGGCCAGCGCCTCGGCGTAGGGCCGCGGGCGGCGCCGGCGCGGGCAGAGCAACCCGATGTACCGGGCGGGGCGAGGGGGTTCGACCCGTACGGCGGTCAGCGCCCCGGCCGGCTCCAGGGAGACCTGCGGGATCAGCGCCACCCCGACGCCCGCCGCGACCAGGCTCTGCGCGAAGAAGTAGTCCGAGGTGGAGGCCGCCACCCGGAGCTCGAACCCGGCGAGCGAGGCGTACCGGCGCAGGTACGCCTCGGTCTTCAGGCAGCCGAGCACCCAGCGCTCACCGGCGAGTTCGGTGAGGCTGACGGCGGGGCGCCCGGCCAGGCGGTGTCCGGCCGGCAGCACCAGCCACAGCGGATCGTCCATCAGCGGCAGCCAGTCCAGACCCGCCCGCAGCGGCAGCGGCCCGTCGAAGTGGTACGTCAGCGCGAGATCGGCCGCGCCGCCGCGCACCATCGGCACGGCGGCCTCCGGCTCGGCCTCCACCACCGTCAGCTCCACGTCCGGCTGCGCGGCCACGAACCGGGACAGCGCCCGCGGCAGCAGGTGCCTGCCCCCGCTGACGAAGGTGGCGATCGTCAACCGCGGCCGCCCGGCGGTGATCCGGTCGATCTCGTGGCGGACCTGGTCCAGTTCGGCGGAGATCGTCTCCGCCGCCTCCACCAGCAGCAGGCCCGGCTCGGTGAGGGTGACCCCGCGCGTGGAGCGCACCGCGACCGGGTGGCCGAGGCTGCGCTCCAGCGAGGCGATCTGCTGGGAGACGGCCGAGGGGGTCAGGAGCAGCGCTCCGGCCGCCTTGTTGAAGCTGCCGTGCTCCGCCACCGCCCGCAGGATCCGCAAACCCTGCACATCGATCATCAGTTTTCCTTACGACGGGATCAGTATCTGATCAGTACCGCTGGGGGACGATACAGCGGCAGTGTCGGAGCCATGAAGAGAATTCTTGTCATCGGCGGCAGCCGGTACTTCGGGAAACTGCTGGTCAGACGGCTGGCTGAGGCCGGGCACGAGGTGAGCGTGCTCAACCGGGGCCGGTCCGCGCCCCCGGGCGGCGTCGGCCGCCTCGTCGCCGACCGCGACGACGAGGCACAGCTCCGCACCGCGCTGGGCGCCCGCACCTTCGACGTGGTCATCGACCAGGTCTGCTACACCCCCCGCCAGGCGGAGATCGCCCGCCGCGTTTTCGCCGGGCGCACCCCGAGGTACGTGATGACCTCCACGATGGAGGTGTACGACCCGGCGCCGCCGACCCCCGACGCCCTGCGCTACGCCGAGGGCAAGCGGCGGGCCGAGGCGGTGTTCCTGGGCGGGCACCCCGGCGGGACCCCGCCCTTCGAGTTCGCCACCGTCCGGACCGCGCACGTCCTGGGCGGCGGCCGGGAGGAGTTCACGGGGCGCCTCGCGCACTACGTCGAGCGGATCGGGGCCGGACTGCCGGTGGACGTACACCAAGCCCCGCACCCGACCTCCTTCATCCACCACCGGGAGATCGCGCGCTTCCTGCACTGGGCGGCGGAGCAGACCTTCACCGGCGCGGTCGACGCCGCCTCCCACGGAGCGCCGGACGTACGGGAGCTGTGCGAGCTCGTCGGCGCGGGGGTCGGCCGGCGGCCGCGGTACCGGGTGGTCGAAAAGGGCGCCGCGGCCTCGCCGTTCTCCTTCGACCGGGCCTACGCCCTGGACAACGGCCGGGCCGCGGCCCTGGGTTTCGACTTCGGCCGGATCGCGGACTGGCTCCCCGGGGCCATCGCCGAGACGGCGGCCGCGTCTGACGGGGCTTCGGCCGGGCCACAGCCCTAGCGGTCGCCCGCGCGTCGCTCCAGGGGCGTCGTCACCGCCGAGTTGCTGACGCTGAAGGTGACGCTGCCCGCCAGGTAGCGGTCGTCGGACCACTCGATCGGCCGGCCCGAAACCGTCGCCGACACGTGCCGCTGGCGCAGCAGCGGGCTGCCGCGCCGGATCCCCAGCAGCCGGGCGTCCTCGCTGCCCGCCGCAAGGGCGTCGATGAGGTGTTCGCCGTAATGGGCGACGATCCCCGAGCTTTCGGCCAGAGCGTCCATGACGGAGCGGCAGTCCTCCGGCATCGCCTCGACCGCCGCCGCGACCCAGTCGGCGTACGCGGTCCGCTCCACCATGGTCGGCTCCCCGTCGAGCAGCCGCAGCCGCAGCACGGCGAGGACTTCCGTGCCCGGCGGGAGTGCCAGGCGCTGCGCCTCCTCCGCCGTGGCGGGGCGGCGGGTGCGGGACAGGAAGGTGCTGCGGACCTCGTGCCCGACCCCCTCGGCCCACTGGGCGAAGCTGTTGAGTTCGCCGAAGCTGTGCCGCCGCTCCTGGCGCAACACGATCCGGCGGGCGCCCTGCCGGGACCCGATCAGCCCCTCGGCCGCGAGCGTCGCCACCGCCTGACGGACGGTCCCGCGCGAGGCGGACCAGCGCGCGGCCAGGTCGCTCTCCGAGGGGAGCCGGGCACCCACCGGGTACTCGCCGCTCAGGATCGCTGTGCGCAGCGCCTCGGCGATCTCCACGTACCGGACCGTCGCCATCCTGTGCGCCCCCTTGATCATCGTCTGTCGGTCACCTTAGCCAGCGGGTCGGCCGGCGGGTCGCCCGTACCCCTCACCTTGATCATTCAGGGCCCGTTGTCACGACCTCTTTCGGTCAATCGATCGATTTCGTCGAGACGTGCTCCGCCGGACGGCCGCCGTTCACCGTCCGTACAGCGGGCCCGGGCGAACTGGAGCCAACTTGTTCAGACAAGTGAACCCCTCCTTTGTTCCAGTCTCCGGGAGAGACCGTGCTCAGATCCCCCGCCCGTCGCGGTGCGGCCGTCCTGCTCAGTGCCGCCGTGCTCACCACGCTCAGCGCGTGCGGCGCCGCACCCGACCAGCCCGCCGGCTCGGCCGCCGCCGACGGCAAGAACAAGGTCCAGCCGGGCGCCGCGGCCTCGGTCGCCGACTTCGCGGGCCCGGCCGGCCTCGTCGCCGCCGCCGAGAAGGAGGGCGCCCTCAACGTGATCGCGCTGCCCCCGGACTGGGCGAACTACGGCGCGATCGTCAAGGCCTTCCAGGCCAAGTACCCCAAGATCAAGGTCAGCAGCGAGAACCCGGACGCCTCCAGCTCCGACGAGATCGCCGCGGTCAAGTCCCGCAAGGGCCAAAAGCGCGCCCCCGACGTCCTGGACCTGGGCATCGCCTTCGCCCGCAGCGGCGCCGCCGAGAACCTCTTCGCCCCGTACAAGGTCACCGCCTGGGACAAGATCCCGGACTCCCAGAAGGACGCGGACGGCCGCTGGTACAACGACTACGGCGGTTACGTCTCCATCGGCTGCGACGCCGCCCGCATCCCCAACTGCCCGACGTCCTTCGCCGACCTGGCGAAGCCCGAGTACAAGGGCAAGGTCGCCCTCAACGGCAACCCCACCAAGTCGGGTTCGGCCTTCGGTGGCGTCTACGCTGCCGCCCTCGCCAACAAGGGCTCCTTCGCCGACATCCAGCCGGGCATCGACTTCTTCGGGCAGCTGAAGAAGAGCGGGAACTTCATCCCCGTCGAGTCCACCCCGGCCACCGTCGAGAAGGGCGAGACGCCCATATCCATCGACTGGGACTACCTGAACGCCGGCTACGCCGAGCAGTTCAAGGGCAAGGGAGTCGACTGGAAGGTGGCCGTCCCCACCGACGGCGTCTACGCGCAGTTCTACTCCCAGGCGATCAACAAGGAGGCCCCGAACCCGGCGGCCGCCCGCCTGTGGATGGAATTCCTCTACAGCGCCGAGGGCCAGAACCTGTGGCTGGCGGGCCACGCCCGCCCGGTCCTGCTCCCCGCCATGACCCAGGACGGCACCGTCGACAAGGCAGCCGTCACCAAGCTCCCGCAGGTCACCGGCACGCCGTCCTTCCCGGCTTCCACCGAGCTCGACAAGGCCAAGGCCACCCTCGCCGAGAAGTGGGACAAGGCCCTCAGCTGATGTCTGCCCCCACCACCACCCCCCACCCGACGGGGACCGCCGGCGGCGGCGGAACCACCCGCCGCCGGCGGAGCGGCCCGCGCACCTGGCTCGCCGTCCTCCCCCTCCTCACCTTCACCGGGCTCTGCTTCGGCATCCCGCTCGGCGCCATCGCCTTCGGCGCGGTCACCCGCACCGACACCTCGACCGGCGCCACCCGGCTGACCGGCGAGCACCTCGCACGCTCCCTCCAGGGCCCCTACCTCGGCTCCCTCATCGGCAGCGTCCAGCTCTCCGCCCTCACCGCCCTGATCGGCGGCGTGCTCGGCGTACTCGTCGCGCAGGCCGTGGTCACCTCCCGCTCCCAGGCCCTGCGCGGAGCGGCGCTGAGCGCCTCGGGCGTCCTCGCCAACTTCGGCGGGGTCCCGCTCGCGTTCGCGTTCATCGCCACCGCCGGCATCTCCGGAGTCCTCACGCAGCTCGCCGACCTCACCGACCTCGGCTGGAACCTCTACTCCTTCACCGGCCTCGCCGTGGTCTACCTCTACTTCCTGACCCCGCTGATGGTGCTGGTCATCGTCCCCGCCCTGGACGGCCTGCGCCCGCAATGGCGCGAAGCCGCCCAGAACAACGGGGCCACCACCTGGCAGTTCTGGCGCCACGTCGGGCTGCCCGTGCTCGCGCCCTCCCTCCTCGGCGGGTTCGTGCTCCTCTTCGGCACCGCCTTCGCCGCCCACGCCACCGCCGCCGCGCTCGTCGGCGGCTCGGTCCCGCTGGTCACCCTCAAGATCGCGGACGCGCTGTCGGGCAACGTACTCACCGGCCAGGAGAACGTGGCGCTCGCCCTCGGCCTCGACATGATCGTGATCGCCGGCCTGGTCATGGCGGTCTACCTGCCCCTCCAGCGACGGAGCGCCCGATGGCTGCGATGACCCCGACCGTGGACACGACCGAGGAAGCCACCGCGGTACGGATGACCGCGCGCCGGCCGCGCCCCCGCCCCCGGGTATGGCGCGGAGCCGTACTCGCCCTCGCCGGCACGTACTTCCTCCTGCCGCTCGCCGCCTCCTTCGTCTTCACCGTGCACGTGCCCGGCCGGGGGACCACCTTCGAGGCGTACACCGAGCTCCTCGCCGCCGACGGCTTCACCCGGAGCCTGCTGCTCTCGCTCGGCCTGGCCGCCGCGACCATCGCGGCCTCCCTGCTCCTCGCGGTGCCCGCGCTGATCGCCGTACGCATCGGATCGCCCCGGCTGCGCCCCGTCGTCGAGGTGGTGTGCATGCTGCCGCTGGTGGTGCCGCCCATCGCCCTGGTCACCGGCATCACCACCGTGTTGCGCTGGGGCCCCGACCACCTCTCGCGGACCCCGCTCTACCAGACCTTCCTGGCCGTCCAGAACGAGGACTTCCCCGTCGTCCTGGTCCTCGCGTACACCGTGCTGGCACTGCCCTTCGTCCACCGCTCGCTCGACGCCGGCCTGCGCGCGGTCGACGTGCCGACCCTGGTCGAGGCCGCCCGCAGCTGTGGCGCGAGCTGGCCGTACGTCGTCCTGCGCGTGCTGATCCCCAACCTGCGGGCCTCGCTCGCCGCAGCCGCCTTCCTCACCCTGGCCCTGGTCCTCGGCGAGTTCACCATCGCCTCGCTGCTCGGCTTCCAGCCCTTCGCCGTGTGGATCGTCTCGATCTCCGGAGCACAGGCCCGGATGTCGGTCGCCGTCTCCATCCTCAGCCTCCTCATCACCTGGCTGCTCCTGCTCCTCCTCTCGCGGGCCGGGACCAACCCGTCCACGGTCGCCTCAGCCCCCGCAGCCTCCCGTACCTCCCGTACCTCCCGCAAGGAGTCCTGACCCTCATGTCCACCACCCTTCCCGCGGCGAGGAAGCCGGCGGATACGGCCGCCCCGGCGGGCGCGCGCGTCGAATTCCGCGGCCTGCGACGGGCGTTCGGCTCCACCACCGCCCTGGACGGCCTCGACCTCGCCATCGAGCCCGGCGAGCTCGTCGCCCTGCTCGGGCCGTCGGGCTGCGGCAAGACCACCGCCCTGCGCGTCGTCGCCGGCTTCGAACAGCCCGACTCCGGCGAAGTCCTGGTCGACGGCGAGGACATCACCCGCGTGCCGGCCAACCGCCGCGACGCCGGCATGGTCTTCCAGTCGTACAGCCTCTTCCCGAACCTCAGCGCCCGCGACAACGTCGCCTTCGGCCTGCGCGTGCGCAAGGTGCCCGCCGCGCAGCGCCGTGAGCGGGCCGCCGAACTGCTCGACCTGGTCGGCTTGCCCGAGCACGGCGACCGCTACCCGCACCAGATGTCCGGCGGCCAGCAGCAGCGCGTCGCCCTCGCCCGCGCCCTGGCCCTGCGCCCGCGCGTCCTGCTGCTCGACGAGCCGCTGTCGGCGCTCGACGCCAAGGTACGGGCCAACCTGCGCGAGGAGATCCGCAGGCTCCAGCTCTCCCTCGGGATCACCACCGTGTTCGTCACGCACGACCAGGAGGAGGCCCTGTCGATGGCCGACCGGGTCGCGGTCCTGAACGCCGGGAAGCTGGAGCAGTGCGCCGCCCCCGCCGAACTGTACGAGCGGCCCGCGACACCGTTCGTCGCCGAGTTCGTCGGCACCATGAACCGGCTCCCCGGCCGGCTCACCGACACCGGCCTGGTGGAGGTGGCCGGAACCCGGCTGCCCGTGGACGGCCCGGTGCCGGCCACCCCCGACGTGGAGGTCCTCGTCCGCCCCGAGAACATCACCGTCGCGGCCGACGCCGCGGGCACGGCCACCGTCGTCTCGGCGTCCTTCTTCGGCGCCGTGACCCGGCTCCACCTGGACCTGGCCGGCGGCCGGACGGTCAAGGCCGACCTGCCGTCACGGGACGCCCACGACCTGGCCCCCGGCACGCGGGCGACCGTGAGCCTCGCCGAACGCCCCGTCCTCGTCGTGGCCGGCTCCGCGTGACCGGGCCGGCCGACGGCCTCGGCGCCGTCCTGTTCGACATGGACGGCACCCTCGTCGACACCGAGGTGCTGTGGTGGCGCACCACCGGCGAGGTCGCGCTCAGCCTCGGCCACCGGCTCGGCGAGGCGGACGCGCCCGAGGTCGTCGGCCGTGCCGTCGAGGACACCGCCGCCCACCTCGTCCGGGTCTCGGGAGGGGGAGACCCGTACGAGGTGGCGGCGGCGCTGACCGGAAACTTCTTCCGCCGTGTGGAGGCGGGCGCGCCGATGCGGCCCGGCGCCGACCGGCTGCTGACCGCCCTCCACGCGCAGGGCGTCCCCTTCGCCCTGGTCAGCGCCTCGCCGCGGGTGGTCGTGGACTCGGTGGTCGGCGGCTCCCTGGCCCATGTCCCCTTCGCCTTCACCCTGTCCGCGGACGACACGGAGCTCACCAAACCGCACCCGGACCCCTACCGCTCCGCGGCGGGCCGCCTCGGCCTCGAGCCGCGGGCGTGCGTGGCGGTGGAGGACTCCCCGGACGGCGCCGCCTCCGCGGAGGCCGCCGGGTGCGGGGTGCTGGTGGTCCCGTCGCTCCTGGCCGTCCCGGCAACCCGCGTACGCACCTTCGCGCAGTCCCTGGAGGAGGTCACTCCGGAACTCCTGCGGGCATGCCTCAGCACCGGAACCGGATCGCGCCGGCCTCCGTCTGAGCACCCGTGTGGATGAAGCGAAGAATTCTGGTTCTGCTGTTCGCCCTGCTCACGACGCAGCTGGGCTCCCTGATCAGCCCGGCGTACGCCTGTGGCTGCGGGGCGATGATCCCCGAGGGCCACTCCCGGATCGGGGTCGAGCAGGAGACATCCGTCGTGCGCTGGGACGGCCGTGCGGAACAGATCGTGATGAGGTTCACCGTCCGGGGGGACGCGGCCCGGGCGGCCTGGATCATGCCCGTCCCCGGGCGGGCGAGCGTGGAACTCGCCGACGGGGCCATGTTCGGTGAACTCGCCTCGCTGACCCGGCCCGAGGAGAAGGCCCGCCACTACTTCTGGCCGCGTGAGGACGACTGGCCCTTCTCCTCCCACTCCAGGGACATGGCCGGGGCCCCGGCGCCCGGCGCGGGGGCCTCGGTCGACGTCGTCGGCCGCGAGCAGCTCGGCGACTTCGACGTCGCCCGGCTGACCGCGACCGACCCCGACGCGCTGCGGAACTGGCTGGAGAGCAACGGCTTCAAGCTGCCCGACGGCCTCGCCACCGAACTGAAGCCCTACGTGGACCAGAAGTGGGAGTACGTCGCCGTCCGCCTCGCCCCGCGCCGGCAGGGCAAGAAGCTCCAGGGCCACCTCGACCCGCTGCGGATCCGCTTCGACAGCGACCGGCTGGTCTACCCGATGCGGCTGTCCCGGCTCGCCAAGACACCCCAGTCCCTGCGCCTGTACGTCCTGGCCGACCACCGCATGCAGCCCGCCTCCCCGATCGGCGGCGCCGACCCGAAGGTGACCTTCGCCGGAACCGTCACCCCGAAGGACAGCGCCCTGGCCGGCCTCACCGGCGGCGAACCGGCCTATCTCACCGCCATCGAGCAGGAGTTCCCGGAGCCGGGCCGCATCGACGGCGACCACGTGCTCCGGGCCGCGGCATCCGACGTCCCGTACCGCCGCGCCATCTACCACGACGAGCTGCGAGCCGTCGCGGGCGGCATCCCGGTCTGGCTCCTGACGGTGGCCGGCGCCGCCGCGGCGGCCGCGACGGCGCTGTTCGTGGGCCTGCGCGCACGGCGGCGGAACCGAGCCGCTGCCGCTGCCTCTGTCTAGGCGGGCCGGGCCTGAGCCGCCCAGAAGCCGCACTGGTGGTCCGCCGCGAACGTCGAACTCGGCTGCGTCGCACCGGGGTTGAGGGTGAGGACCGTACCCAGGACGCCGGTCGCCGGCCACCGGGTCTGCCCCGGCACCACCGGCGTACCGAAGCGGGCGAAGGCACCCCAGTACCGCTTCATCCGGGTGCCCAGTGCGCTCTGCGCCGCGGTCAGCGGGCGCTCGCCCATCGTGAAGTCGTGCAGATAGGCCAGCTCGGCGCTGTGCGCGTTGGACTCGTCCAGGCCGGGCACCTGCGCACCGGCCAGCGTCGGCGAGTCAGGGTCGTCGAACTCGTAGGCGAACGTGGGTACTTGTGCGGCGAACAGCTGCGCCGTCCACGCGGTGTGGCAGGCGAAGGCCGAGTCCGTCATGACGGCCGACATCGCCAGGTACGGCGATCCGTAGGCGGAGAGCGGATAGCGGGCCAGCACCTGCGACCCCGAAGTGCCATAACCCGCCAGGACCTGCGCGGTGTACTCGTCCGCCGTGAGGTACGGCTGCGACAGCGCGACGAACATCCGCGCCTCCGAGCGGGTGCTCCCGATCAGGACCGGCACCTTGTTCCAGGTCCCGGCCCCGATGGCGGCGGCCGGATCGAGCGGCAGCAGCCCGTCGCCCGACGCCGGACCCGAGGTGGGCAGCGTACGGGCCGCCTCGGCCAGCGCCGGACCCGTCGCGGCACGCAGACAGGCCGCCACCGCGGCCGGCTCGGCGCACCCCGCCCGGGCGGCGAAGGCCCGCGCCTCGGTCGCGGCCCGCGCGCTGTCCGGCGTACGCAGCAGCGTGCACGGACCGCTCTGCAGTACGGCCCGGTGGAACAGGCCCGCGGCCGACGGGGCGGCCAGTAGCGCGCAGACGGAACCGCTGCCCGCGGACTGCCCGGACACCGTCACGCTGTCGGGGTTGCCGCCGAAGGCGCCGATGTTCTCCCGGGTCCAGCGCAGCGCCGCGACCTGGTCCATCAGCCCGAAGGAGCCGGAGCGCCGCTCGTTCTCCCCGGCGAGCTCGGGCAGACCCAGGTAACCGAGCTGCCCCAGGCGGTAGTTGATGCTGACCACCACGCTGCCGGTGAGATCGGCCATCGTGCGGCCGCCGAACTGCGTTCCGGTGCCCTGGCTGTACGCGCCGCCGTGCAGCCACACGATCACCGGCAGCCGGGCTCCGGTGTGCGCGGTGCGCGGCCGGTACACGTCCAGGTAGAGGCAGTCCTCGCTGACGGCCTGCGGATCCCCCAGCCCGAAGGGCGAGAACTGCAGGCACGCGGGCGCCTGTCGGGTCGCCTCGCGCGCCCCGCTCCACCGCTGCGGCGGTCGCGGCGCACGCAGTCGGGACTCCCCGACCGGGGGAGCAGCGTACGGGACGCCCAGGAACTCCTCTGCCCCGTCGTGCATTTGGCCGCGGAGCGTGCCCTGGGTGAGGGTGACCTGGGGGCGGGGTGGGCTGCCGGGCGAGGCGGCGGCGGGGGCCGCCGGTGCGAGCAGTGCGGCAAGGGCCGTCAGGGCTGTCAGTGCTCTCAGGGCAAGCACCTTACCGAGCAGGGGTCTTGCTGATGTGAACCGCTTCATCAGTCGTCCTGGGGTAGTGGCGGGCCGGGGCGGAGCCGGTGCGTGCTCCCGCCC
>NZ_JBHWVM010000044.1:0-61202 GCF_042736805.1 Streptomyces sp. NPDC060031 | reverse complement strand
GCGCCGACCCGGTGGCGCTGCCCGCGCCCGCCGCGGCACCCGTCGGCGTACGGCAGGCCCTGCGGGCGCGGCGCAGCAGCTTCGGCCGCTTCGACGCCACCCGCCCGGTCGCGGCGGAGCAGCTGGCCGCCGCGCTGGCCGACTGCGCGGCCACGGCGCCCGGCAGCGAGGCCGAGCGTCCGGACGGGCCTCGGCTGACCTCCCTGTACGCCTTCGTCAGCCATGTGGAGGGGGTCGCACCCGGTACGTACGCCTACGATCCCGCGGCCCACGCGCTGCGTCTGGTGGTCCCCGGGCCGCCCGGACCGTTTCTGCAGCGCAACTACTTCCTCTCCAACTACAACCTGGAGCAGGCGGCCGCGGTGATCGCGGCGACCGTGCGGACCACCGCGGTCCTGGACGCGGTGGGTGACCGCGGCTACCGGCTGGTGGGCGCCGCCATCGGGGCCGTCGCGCAGACCTTCTACACCACGGCCGCGGCCCACGGACTCGGCGCGGGGGTTGCCCTCGGCTTCGACAACATCAGTTACGTGGAGGAGCTGGGGCTCTCCGGCACCGACGAGGCACCCCTGCTCATCATGCTGCTCGGGCACGAGCGGCCGCGGCCCGCCGACTTCCGGCACGAGATCGCGTGAGGGGGACCGGAGCGATGAACACCACCGACACCGGCTGGCAGTTGGGCGAGCGCTTCATGCTGCGCGTGGCCGGGCTGCCGCTGTCCGCCGTCGAGGCGCTGCGCTGCGCCGACGCCGGGCGCTGGGCCGCCGATGTGCTCGCCGCCGAGGCGGCGCTGAGCGCCGACGCCGGGCGGCTGAGCGAGCTGTTGCACGAGGCCGTCGGCGCGACCGATCCCACCCCGGGCGGGCCGGGTGCGGCGCGCCGCCGTGAACTGCTGCGCCTGCGCCGCCAGATCCACAACAACCGGCTGCCAACCGACGCGGGTGCGGCCGTGGAGGCCCTGGCCGCCGCGAACGACGGGGCGGGCGAGCGGCTGGCCGGGTGGCTGCACCGGCGCCGCCATCTGGAGAAGTTGCTGGCCGAGGGGGAAGGGCTGCTGGCCACCGGCCTGGCGCGCAGCCGGACGGCGCTGTGCGGGCTGCTCGCGGACGACCGGCTGCGGCACGGGCTGCTGCTGGCCTCACCCGTCCTCGAAGGCCAGCTCGACGCGTACGCGGCCGTCGGCGCGGCGGGCGGGGTCCCGAACGGCCGGGTGCGCAAGGTCGAGCGCTCGATCCTGTCGTACGTCTACCGCACCGCCTGCAAGACCAGCCCGTTCAGCACGTTCACCGGGGTGGCGACCGGCCGGTTCGCCTCCGGGGCCGAGGCGGGGGGCATGCGGATCGCGGACGTCTGGAGCAGCCATGTCCGGCTCAATGTCGTGGTGTTGGCGCGGCTGGCCGAGCTGATCCTCGCCGACCCGGTCCGGCGGCGTGACCTGCCGCTGCGGCCGGCCTCGGGCTGGGGCCGCGACGAGGACCGGATCCGGTACGTGCGCCGCTCGGTGACGGCCGGCGACGACACCGCGGCCGTCACCTTCGACGCGGTCAAGGACCGGCTGTTCTTCCTGCGCCGCAGCGGCACCCTGGAACGGCTGCTCGCCCTGTTCTCCGAACGGCCCGAGCTGCGTCACCAGGAGCTGGCCGACTGGCTGGCGGCGGAGCACGGGGCGGCCCCGGCCGACTGCGAGGCGTACATCGGCGCCCTGCTCCAGCTCGGCATGGTGCGGGTGCCGTGCCTGGACACCGAGGTGCACGACGGCGACCCGCTGCGCGCCTTCCAACGGTCCCTGACGGCCCTGCGCAGACCGTGGGCCAACCGGCTCTCCACCCTGCTCGACGCGCCCGCCGGGGCCCTGGAACGCTATCCCGCCGCGGGGCACCGCGAGCGGACGGAGCTGCTGCGGACACTGCGCCGCGGACTGTACCGGGCCCAGGAGGAACTCGGCTGCCGGGAGCCGGTGTTGCCGCAGACCCTGCTGTACGAGGAGGTCAGCGCGGGCCGCGATCTGACCTGCCCGCCGGTCGCCACGGACGCTGGTGCGCTGCGCTCGGTGGAGCGGATCCTGCCGGCCTTCGACCTCACCCTCGCGCAGCGGATCACCTTCGAGGGGTTCTTCACCGCCCGCTACGGGCGCGGCGGCCGCTGCGAGGACCTGCTGGGCCTGGTGCACGACTTCCACGAGGACTTCTTCGACCAGTACCTGTCCTTCAGCGCGCGCCGCACCCCCTTCGACGCACGCGGTGAGTACGTACCCGAGGAGAACTGGCTCGGCCTGCCCGGGATCCGGGCCCTGGACGCGGCGCGCCGCGCGTTCGTCGACCGGATGCGGGCGGCGTGGGAGGAGTACGAGGAGAAGGGCGCGGCCCACGACAGCCCCGAACTGCGCCTCCAGGAGGCGGACCTGGCACCCGTCGAGGCCGAACTGGCTCCGATCGCCGCACGGTTCGCGCCGCGCTGCCACCATCTCCAGCTGGCCGAGGATCCCGGGACGGGGCGCTCGCTGACCGTGCTCAACCGCTCGTACGGCGGACTGTCCTTCCCGTTCAGCCGTTTCACCCATCTGTACGACGGCCCGCCCGCGCTCGCCGACGAACTGCGCGAGAGCGCCGCCCGGGTCACGCCCCGGGGCGCGGTGTTCGCGGAGGTCACCGGCGGCCCGGTCACCACCAACCTCAATCTGCACGGGCGGCTCACCGAGTACGAGATCGTCTGCCCCGGCGAGAGCGGCACCCTGCCCGAGGACCGCAGGCTGCGGCTGGAGGACCTGTACGCCGAGCACGACCCGGAGACCGGGCGGGTGGCCTTGCGTTCGCACCGGCTCGGCCTGGAGGTGATCCCGGTCTACCTCGGCTATCTGGTGCCGCTGGCGCTGCCCGCGATCCCGCGCACCCTGCTGCTGCTCTCCCCCTCCTCGATGTCCCCGCTGGACGTCTGGGCGGGTGTGCCCGAGGGCGCGCCGCGGGCCGGGGTGCGCACGCGCCCGCGCGTCGTGCACGGGGATCTGGTCCTCAGCAGGCGCAGTTGGAGCACGACGGCCGGCGCCCTGCCGGTCCGGACGGCGCCGGACCCGCAGAGCGCCGGGCAGTTCCTGGAGTGGCAGCGGTGGCGCCGCGCGCACGGGCTGCCGGAGCAGGTGTTCGCGACCGTCTCCGCGGGGCCCGCGGCGCTCGGCGCGAAACCGCAGTACGTCGACTTCGCGAGCCCGCTGTCCCTGGCCGCCTTCGAGTCGCTGCTGCGCGACCCCGGCCACCAGGTGGTCCTGCGCGAGATGCTCCCCGGCCCGGGCGGCCCGCACCCCCGGTCGCCGCGGGGCGGGCACGTCGCCGAGTTCGCCGTGGAGACCTTCACCACCACCCGAACGACCCCCACCCCGAGCCCGGAAGGCGGCGACCGATGTCGGACCTGACCCAGACGCGGGGAGGTGAGCGGCGTGGCGCCTGGCAGGCCGTGCACGTCTTCTACGCCGCCAACCCGCAGCCCCTGCTGGTGAACTGCGTGCGCCCGCTGGTCGCCGCCCTGCGCGAGGACGGCCTGCTCGCCGGGCACTTCTTCATCAACTACTGGCTGGAGGGGCCGCACGTGAGGCTGAGGCTTCGCCCCGCGAGCCCGGGCGCCGAGCCCGAGGTGCGGCGCCGTACCGAGGAGGCCGTCTCGGCTTTCCTGCGGTCCCGGCCCGCCCTCTACGAGGTCGACTCCGGATTCCTCAACGAGTTCTACAACACGCTCTTCGACATAGAGTTCCCCGAGGGCGACCGCGCCGCCTTCATGGGGCCGGACGGCCGGATGAATCTGCGGCCCAACAACTCCTTCTCTTACGAGCCTTATGAGCCGGAGTACGGAAAGTACGGCGGCCCGGCGGGAATCGAACTCGCCGAATGGCACTTCGCGCGTTCCAGCGATCTCGTGATGGACGCCCTCGGCCGGATGAACCTCCATCTGCGGACCGTCCTGCTGGGCACCTCGGCGCAGCTGATGATGGTGATGGCGGGCGTATTCCTGCCCGACCGCGAGGAACTCGGCGGATATCTCGACCGCTACTACGAGTTCTGGCACAACGCCTTCCCGGGCACCGGTTTCATCGGCTCGACCGAGTACGACCGTACGTACGCCCAGACCGCGCCGGGTCTTGCCCGGCGGTTCGCCGCGCTGCGGGAGGCTCTCGGTTCCGGCGAGACGGGCCGGCTGCCCGCCTTCCTGGCCGGGTGGGCCGAGCACTGCCGGGAGCTGCGGGAGCGGGCCGAGGCGCTGGCGGTCTCCGGGGAGCTGGTCTTCCGCTCCTGGGACGGCGCCCGGGACGAGCGGGTCACCGATCCGGCCGTGGCGCTGCCGCTGCTGCTCTCCCCGTACATGCACATGACCAACAACCGGCTGCACGTGACCATCCGCGACGAGGCCTACCTGGCCCACCTGCTGGGCCGGGTGCTGCGCGAGGGCGCCGGGGCGAGCGCGGAGACGGGGCCGGGCGCCGGGGCGGTCCGGCCGTGACCGGGCCCACCGGGCTGCTGGAGCACCGGCCCGCGCTGCGTCCCGACGTCCTGCTGTCGCCGCCGCTGCTCGACGGGCCGGCCGTCGTCCACCTGGTCAAGGACCCCGTCTCGGGGGCCTCCTTCGAGATCGGCCCCAAGGAGTACTTCCTCGTCTCCCGCCTGGACGGGGAGAGCACGCTCGCGGAGATCGGCGCCGCCTACGGTCAGGTCTTCGGACGCCGGCTGGGCGAGGGCAACTGGCAGCAGCTGCTCGCCCTGCTCGGCAGCCGCCGCCTCCTGGCGGGCGGGCCGCCGCCGGCCCCGCCGCAGCCCCGCGGCAGCGGCCCCCGCACGGGCACGCTGCTGCGCGGCACGCTCCGTCTGGTGGCCGACGCGGACGCCACGACCGCCCGGCTGCACCGGTTCCTGCGGCCCGTGCTGCGCCCGGCGGTACTGGGGGCGCTGCTCCTGGTCTGCCTGGCGATGGAGGGGCTGCTCGCGGCCTCGGCCGGTGAGCTCGCGGGGGACCTGCGGTGGCTGGCGGCGCGTCCGGTGCCGCTGCTGGCCGTGGCCACGGTGCTGTGGCTCAGTACGGCTCTGCACGAGTTCGCGCACGGCATCGCGGCCCGCCATGTCGGCGGCACGGTCGGGGAGATCGGGCTGCGCTGGCGGCTGCCGGTGGCGATCATGTACTGCACGGTCGACAACTACCGCTATCTGCCCCGCCGTCGTCAGCAGGTGGCCGTCGCCGGTGCGGGGGCCTTCGCCAACCTCCTCTTCCTGCTGCCCTTCGCCGGCTGGTGGACCGCCCTGCCCGCGGGCGATCCCACCGGGCGGGTGCTGGGCGCACTGCTGCTGCTCGGCAGCGCGCAGGCCCTGGTCAACCTCCTGCCGCTGCCGCCGCTGGACGGCTACACGATGCTGGGCCACGTCCTGCGCGTGACCCGGCTGGCGCCCGCCGGCTCGGCGTACCTGCGGCTGCGGATGCGCGACCGGGCAGCGGCCGGGGCGTACCCGCCGCGGGCCCGCCGGATCTACCTCGCGTACGGGATCGGCTCCGCCGGGCTCGTCCTGGTCCTGGGCGGGGCCCTGGTGGCCGCAGCCCTGTACGCCTTCGCTCCCTGAACCTCCCACCCAACCGAGGGAAAGCACCACCCATGACAACTGACAGCGCCCAGCCGCCATTCGAGGCTCCCGACGCGGACGGGGCACCCGCCATCACCGCCCTGGACATCCACAAGCACTACGGCGACCGGCAGGCCGTGGCCGGGGTCTCCCTCGACGTGCGCCGCGGCGAGTTCTTCGGCCTGCTCGGCCCCAACGGCGCCGGCAAGACCACGCTCATCGAGATCATGGAGGGGCTGCGCCGGGCCGATTCCGGGACGGTCCGGGTGCTCGGCCACAGCCCCTGGCCGCGCGACACGGCGCTGCTGCCGAGGATCGGCGTACAGACACAGGCCTCGGCCTTCTTCGTCCGGCAGACCGCGCGCGAGCACCTGGCCACCGTCGCCGGGCTCTACCGCGCCGACCGGGCGGCCGCCGACCGCACGCTGGCCACCGTGGGGCTCACCGAACAGCGGGACGTGCTGGTCGAGAACCTCTCCGGCGGCCAGCGCCAGCGCCTGGCCATCGCCTCGGCACTCGTGCACAGCCCCGAGCTGATCTTCCTGGACGAGCCCACCGCCGCGCTCGACCCGCAGGCCCGCCGCGATCTGTGGGAGGTGCTGCGCACCCTCAAGAGCCAGGGCCGCACCATCGTCTACACCACCCACCACCTCGACGAGGCCGAGGCACTGTGCGACCGGGTGGCCATCCTCGTCGCCGGCCGGGTCGCCGCCCTGGACTCCCCGCACCGGCTCGTCGCCGCCGCCGGCGCCCCGGCCCGGCTGCTGCTGCCGGCCGGGCGGATCGAGCCGGAGCGGGCGGCCGCGCTGCCGGGGGTGGACCGGGCCTCGTTGCAGGGCGGTTCGCTGGTCCTGGAGACCTCCTCGCCGGGCAAGGTCCTCCAGGCCCTCGACTCGCTCACCGGGCTGGACGGGGTGATGACCCGTACGGCGACGCTCGAGGACGTCTACCTGGAGCTGACCGGCCACGCCAAGGCCACCGCCGCCACCGCCACCGCTGAAGCACCCGCCCCCGCACCCACCACGGAGTCCCAGGCATGAGCGCGTACACGGCCCTGACCGCCGCCGGCTACCGGGCGCAGGTCCGGGACAAGGCCACCCTCTTCTTCACCTTCGCCTTCCCGCTCATCTTCCTCGTCGTCTTCGGACTGATCTTCAGCGGGCAGGACGTCGAGGAGACCGGCCGCCCGTACATCTCCTACATCGCTCCCGGCGTGATGTCGTGGGGCGTCGCCAACGCCGCCGTGTTCGGCATCGCGTTCACGCTGATGCAGTGGCGGCGCGACGATCTGCTGCGGCTGATCCGGCTGACGCCGACCCCGCTGACCACGGTGCTGGCCTCGCGGTACGTCCTGGGCCTGGCGATCGGCGTCGTCCAGGCGGCCGTGTTCGTGGCGGTGGCGATGCTGCCCGGGTTCGGGCTGGTGCTGGACGGGCGCTGGCCGCTGGTGCTGCCCGCGCTGGTGCTGGGGACCACCGCGTTCATGGCGATCGGCGTCATCGTCGGGACGTACGCGAACACGCCCGAGGCCGTCGCCGCCATCGCCAACTGCCTGATGGTGCCGATGGCGTTCCTGTCGGGGTCCTTCCTGCCGCTGGACATGATGCCGTCCTGGCTCCAGCAGCTCTCCCGGGGCCTGCCGCTGCGCTACCTCAACGACGCCGCGACCGGCGCCCTCACCGGCTCGGGCTCGCTCGCCGGCATCGGCACCGGGTGCGCGGTCCTGCTCGGCTTCGCCCTGGTGTTCGGCGGGATCGGGCTCAAGACCTTCCGCTGGAGCAACCGGACATGACATCGACCTCCCCGGCCCCGCAGCCGCTCCAGGCCCCGGACGGCACCCCGCTGGAAGCCGCCCGGCGCGAGCTGGCCCGTGCCCTGGCGGGACTCGGTGCCCACGTGGTCAGCCTCGGCGTGCACGACGCGCTCGGGCCGCGCACCGCCGATCCCTTCGCGGCGGTGCGTCCGGCCGCGAGCGTCCACCTCACCGCCCGGGCCGTGCTGATCGGCCCCTGGGGCGGGGACGGCGCCGCGCCCGCCTGCGGCCGGTGCCTGGCGATGCGCTGGCAGCGGCTGCGCAGCCGCAGTGAGCGCGACGCGCTGGAGACCGGCGCCGGTCCGCTCACCGCGGTGGCGGCGGCCCCGCCGGGCCTGACGGCGTACGCGCGCGATGCGGCGTACGCGCTCCACGGCGCGGCCTTCGGGAACCGGGCCGCGGGTCGTAAGGCCACAGGCGATCCGACCGCGGCTCACCCGGCGGCAGCTCACCCGGCCCGCGGCGGCACGGTCACGGCGCCCGGGCCGGGCGCCGCCGACCGGGCCCTGCCCCAGGTCACCCGGCTGGACCTGGAGACCCTCCGGGTACGGACCTACCCCCTCGCGGCCGATCCGCTCTGCCCTGACTGCGGGCCGAACGCAGCGGACGCCCCGGCGCCCTTCACCCCCGCCTCCCGGCCCAAGCCCGACCCCCGCGCGCAGCGGCTGCGCGCGGCCTCCTCGTATCCGGTGCCGCGGGCGGCGCTGGCCAACCCCGTGACCGGGGTGCTCGGCGCCGGCACTTGGATCAACGTCACCTCGCCCACCACGGCGCCCGTGGCGGGCAGTGTCTTCATGCGCGGCTACGCGGGTCTGACGGACGTCACCTGGAGCGGTCAGGCCAACAGCTTCACCGCCAGCCGCGACCTGGCCTTCCTCGAGGGCCTGGAGCGGTACGCGGGCACGCACCGCCGCACCGGCACCTCGCCGCTCACCGCCTCGTACGCCGAGCTGGGTGACCGGGCGCTGGACCCGGCCGAGTGCGGGTTCTACGCGCCGCAGACCTACCGGGACGATCCGCTGGTGTCCCCCTTCGACCCCGAGCGGCCGATCCCGTGGGTGTACGGGCATTCGCTGCGCGACGACCGGCCGGTGCTCGTGCCGGCGCGGCTGGTGCACTACAGCGCCGGCCTGGCGGCGGACAACTTCGTCTTCGAGTGCTCCAACGGCTGCGCGATCGGCAGTTGCGCGGAGGAGGCACTGCTGGGCGCACTGCTGGAGCTGATCGAGCGGGACGCCTTCCTGCTGGCCTGGTACGGCGGACTGCGGCTGCCCGAGATCGATCTGGCCTCGGTGCCGGGCCCGGCGGTCAAGGCGATGGCCGACCGGGCGGCGCTCCAGGGGTACGACGTGCACGCCTTCGACAACCGGATCGACCTCGCGGTGCCGGTCGTGACCGCCCTGGCGGTACGCCGCGACGGCGGGCCGGGGCTGTACTCCTTCGGCGCGGGCGCGGCCCTGGATCCGGCGGCCGCGGTGGAGGCCGCGCTGTCGGAGGTGCTGACCTACATTCCGCACCTGCCGCGCCAGGTGGCCGAGCGCAGGAGCGAACTGGAGGCGATGGCACGGGACTTCGGGCAGGTCAAGCACCTCAAGGACCATGCCCAGCTGTACGGGCTGCCGACGATGGCCCCGTACGTCCGCCCGTACCGGGAGCCGTGCGCCGTGCTGGCGCTGGACGAGGCCCACCGGTCCTGGAGCCGCCCTGCGACCGGGGATCTGCGCGACGATCTCCTGCGCTGCGTGGCGGAGTTGACGGCGGCCGGGCACGATGTGATCGCCGTCGACCAGACCACGCCGGAGCAGCGGCGGATGGGGCTGAGCACGGTCTGCGCGGTGGTGCCGGGGCTGCTGCCGATCGATTTCGGCTGGTCCCGGCAGCGGGCCCCGTACATGCCGCGGCTGCGCAGTGCGCCGCGGCGGGCGGGGCTGAGGGAGACGGACCTGGCGGAATCGGAGATCCGGATGGTGCCGCACCCGTTCCCCTGACGGCCCCGCTCCGGGCGGCCGGATGCCCCGGCTCCCGCTCGCGCGGGGGCCGGGGCATCGGTGTGTGTCAGGTGTGCGTCAGGCGCTGCACGAGGTCGTGCTGGTGGTCGAGGAACAGGTCGAGGTCGAGCTGCAGCTCGTGGAACCGGCGAGCACGACCTCGCTGGCGTCCGAGTAGTCGGAGATCTCGAAGGTCTCGGACTCGAGCTCGAGGATCTCGTCGGCGAGCGAGGCGAGGGGGGACTTCTCCATGGTGACTCCTTCGGTCGGTGCGGTCACTTGGCTCCATCAGACCCGGCGCCGCCGTCAGCGGACCCCCCGTACCTCTGTCATCCCGCTGACGTAAAGTGTCAGCGCCTTGCCGCCCCCGGCCGGGCGCGGGCGGCCGATCATGGGTGCCATGGACGCATCCGCTGCCCTCGCCGACCTTTTGCGCCCGCTGACGACCCTGTACCTGGATCTGCACCGGCATCCGGAGCTGTCGGGCGAGGAGGCCCGTACGGCCGGGCAGTTCGCCGACTGGCTGGCGGCCGCGGGGTACGCGACCGGGCGCGGGATCGGCGGGCACGGCGTCGCCGGGGTGCTGCGCAGCGGCGACGGTCCGACGGTGCTGCTGCGCGCCGAACTCGACGCCCTGCCGGTACGGGAGACCACGGGCCTGCCGTACGCGAGCCAGGGCACGGCGGCGCACGCCTGCGGGCACGACCTTCACCTGGCGGCGGCGGCCGGGGCCGCGTCGCTGCTGGCCCGCTCGCCGGACACGTGGCGGGGCACGCTCGTCGTCGTGGGGCAGCCCGCGGAGGAGACCCTGGAGGGTGCGCGGGCGATGCTGGCCGACGGGTTGTACGAGCGCGTCGGGCGGCCGGACGCGGTACTGGCCCAGCACGCGGCCCCGCTGCCCGCGGGCATGGTGGCGCACGGCTACGGGCCGATGACCGCCGGGAGCGTGACCTATCGGGTCGTCGTGCACGGCCGGGGCGGTCACGCGGGCGCCCCGCAGCTCACCGTGGACCCGGTGGTGACGGCGGCCCATGTGGTGACCCGGCTCCAGACGGTGGTGGCCCGGGAGGCGGCGCCCTCGGAGCAGGTCGCCGTCACCGTCGGCGCGTTCCACGCGGGCGACCGGGCGAACATCGTGCCGGAGCGGGCCGAGCTGGACATCACCGTACGGGCGGCGGGCGACGCGGCGCTCGCCCGAGCGGCGGCCGCCGTGGAGCGGATCGTACGGGCGGAGTGCGCGGCCTCGGGCTGTCCGCGGGAGCCGGAGGTCGTCCGGGTCTGCGAGTCCCCCGTGACCCATCCCGACCCGGCGACGACCGGGGCCGTACGGGAGGCGCACGTACGGGAGTTCGGCGCGGAGCGGGTGGCGATGTGGCCGCCGTCCCTCGCGACGGAGGACTTCGCGCTGTTCGGCGACGCGGGCCGGGCCCTGCACGGGGCGCAGGGGATACGGCTGGCGTACTGGATGCTGGGCGTGATCGGCCCCGGCGCCTGGGCCGCCGCCCCGGGCCGGGCGGCCGCGCAGAAGCTCGCCGCGCTGCCCGCGAACCACGCCCCGGACTTCGCCCCCGACGCGCGGACGGCCCTCCCGGCGGGGGTGCGGGCGCTGACGGCGGCGGCCCTGACCTGCCTGGGGCGGCCGGGGGACGCCCTCTAGGTTTCGTGGCGGCCGGGCCGCCACAGCGGGTGCTCGCGCGCTGCCCAGGCGCCGTCCACTGAGCCGGTGCGCATGCCGCGGCGGGCCTCCGGGTCGCCCAGTGCCTTCGTGACGTGCCCGGCGAGTACGACGGCGAGCGCCAGGGCCAGCCAGTCGTGGACGAAGGTGGCGCCGGTGCGCCAGAACAGCGGGGCCAGGCCGGTGAACCACATCAGCAGGCCGGTGCCCAGCATCACGAGGGCCGCCCCGGCCGCCCAGCCCGCGTAGAGCTTCTGTCCGGCGTTGAACTTGCCGGCGGGCCGGCCGTCCGTCCGGCGGCCCGGGCGCAGCGCGGACCGCAGCCAGGTCCGGTCGTGCGGGCCGAAGCGGTTCAGCCGCCGCAGGTCGGCGCGGAAGGCGCGGGAGACGAGCCCCGCCAGGGCGGGCGCGGGCAGCAGCAGTCCGGACCATTCGTGCAGCGTGACCACGAGGCGGCGGCGTCCGACGAGTTCGGCGAGCGGGGGCAGGTAGAGGCAGGCGGCGCTCGCCAGGCAGAGTCCCATGAGGGCGGCCGTGGTCCGGTGGACCCGGCGCTCGGCGGGGCTGAAGCGGCGGACCCGGCCGGGGTGTTCAGACGGTCGGGGCATCGTCGCGTCCGTTCGACTTGCCGACCCAGGCATCGACGTCGTAGCCGAAGTCCTCCCAGTAGCCGGTCTGGACCTCGCGGGTGAGGGTGATGCCGGAGAGCCACTTCGCGGACTTGTAGAAGTACATGGGGGCCACGTACAGGCGGGCCGGGCCGCCGTGGGCGTGGCTCAGCGGCTCGCCCTGCATGTCCAGGGCCACCATGACGTCGTCGCGGCGGGCCTGCGGGAGGGTGAGGCTCTCGCTGTAGGTGCCGTCGAAGCAGGTGAAGCGGATGGCGCGGGCCTCGGGGCGCACCCCGGCGGCGTCGAGGAGCCGGGTGAGGGACACGCCCTCGAAGGGGGTGCCCGGGACCCGCCAGCCGGTGACGCACTGCACGTCGCGTACGACGCGGGTCTGCGGCAGGCGGCGCAGTGCGTCGAGGGTGTACGTGGCCGGGCGCTCGACCAGGCCGTCAACGGTGAGCCGGTAGTTCTCCGGGCCGCGCTCGGGGACGGACGCGGCGACGGAGTAGTAGCGGAACCCGCCGCCGCCCGGCAGCAGTCCGGTCAGGCCTGTGGGGTCCTTGCCGGCCGCCGCACCGAGTACGGCGTCGACTCCGCGCTCCAGGTAGGGGGCGGCCGCCAGCCCGGCCGCTCCCAGACCGACCATGCCGAGGACCAGGCGTCGGCCGAGGGGGGCGCCGCGGCCGTCGGAGCCTGCGGGGTCTTCGCGGTCCGCGGGGTCTTCGAAGCCCGCCTGGTCTTCCGGGGCCGCTCGGTGTTCTGTGCTCACGGGGTGATTCGAGCACCCGGCGGGTCCGCTGGCCAGGGGCCGCGGGCGTTCGTCAGACTTCCGTCACATCCGCCCCGGCCCCGGCCGCCGCGCCGGGTCAGCCGCGGAAGTCCGCCGGGCGTTCCGGGGAGGCCTCTGCGAGCGCCTTGGTGACGGCGTCCGTGCCCGCCTGGAGGCCGTAGACGGGGGTGCCGGGCTGCTGGCGCCAGGACTCGTCGAGGCCGCCGGCGTCCACGGTGTCGAAGCCGAGTTCCTCGATGAGGGCGCGGACGGTCTTCTTCGCCGCCTCGTCGTCGCCGGCGACCGGGAGCGCCGTCCGGTCGGGGTCGCCCGCCTCGCGGGGGCGGTCGAGGATGTCCTGGGCGTAGGTGCCGTTGAAGGCCTTGACGACGGGGTGGCCGAGGTTCCGCTCGGTCCAGCGGCTCTCGGTGAGGCCCTCGTCCTCGATGCCGGGGATACGGCCGTCGCGCTGGCGCGGGTAGTAGTTCCCGGTGTCGATGACGGCGAAGCCGGGCGCCGCCCCGTCGAAGAGGCCGGCGGGCAGGGCCGGCACGTTCTTCAGGGGGATGGTGACCACGACGACCTCCGCGCCGCGGGCCGCCTCGGCGACGGTGACCGCGGTGGCTCCGGTCTCCGCAGCGAGGGCGGTCAGGGTTTCGGGGCCGCGCGAGTTGGCCACGGACACGTCGTGTCCGAGCGCGGTGAGGCGGCGGGTGAGGTTGCCGCCGATGTTGCCTGCGCCGATGATGCCGATCTTCATGAGCTCTCCCGGGTGCGTGCAGGTCGGTCAGGGTCCGCGAGTACCCGAACCTCCGCCGGGCGCCGGGCATTCCGCCCCCGGGCGGCGAATCTCCCGTACCGCCCGAGCGGGCTCGCCTGCCGATCCGCCGATCCCGTGGGGCCCGCACCCGGCGGGCCCCACGGGAGCGTGCGATCAGGCCCCGCTGGCCTTGAGCATGTCCTCGCGCTCGACGAGCTTCACGCGCTCGCGGCCCTGGGGCTCGCCGAGGGCCTTCTCGGCCGCGTCGAGCCGGTGCCAGCCCTCCCACGTGGTGTAGCGGACGCTGCGCTCGGCGAGGTAGGCCTCGACGGCCTCCGGCTCGGGCGCGGCCGGGGTCGTCAGGCGGCCGGCCGCGTGGTCGTCCAGGAGGTTCGCGACCGTCTCGTTCGCGTCGCCCTTGGTGTGGCCGATCAGGCCGATGGGGCCGCGCCGGATCCAGCCGGTGACGTACGTCGACCGCAGGTGCGCGCCGGCTTCGATCACGCGGCCGCCCTCGTCCGGGACCGTGCCGGTCAGGGCGTCCCAGGGCAGCTTGGGCAGTTCGTCCGAGAGGTAGCCGACGGCCCGGTAGACGGACTGGACGTCCCAGTCCGTGAAGCGGCCGGTGCCCTTGACGTTGCCGGTGCCGTCGAGCTCGGTGCGCTCGGTGCGCAGGCCGACGACCTTGCCGTCCTCGCCGAGCACCTCGGTGGGCGACTCGAAGAAGTGCAGGAAGAGCTTGTGGGGGCGGTCGCCGATGTCGCGGATCGCCCAGTTCTCCAGGGTCTTGGCCACCATGTCCGCCTGCTTGTTGGAGCGGCGGGTGGTGATGGAGCCCTCGTCGTAGTCGATGTCCTCGGGGTTGACGATGACCTCGATGTTCGGCGAGTGGTCGAGCTCGCGCAGTTCCATCGGGCTGAACTTGGCCTGCGCGGGACCGCGGCGGCCGAAGACGTGGACCTCGAGCGCCTTGTTGGCCCGGAGGCCCTCGTACACGTTCGGCGGGATCTCGGTGGGCAGCAGTTCGTCGGCCGTCTTCGCGAGGATGCGGGCGACGTCGAGGGCGACGTTGCCGACGCCGAGGACGGCGACCTTCTCGGCGGCCAGCGGCCAGGTGCGCGGCACGTCGGGGTGGCCGTCGTACCAGGAGACGAAGTCGGCGGCGCCGTGGGAGCCGTCGAGGTCGACGCCGGGGATGATCAGCTCGCGGTCGGCGGTCGCGCCGGTGGAGAAGATCACGGCGTCGTAGAAGGCGTGCAGCTCGTCGAGGCTGATGTCGTTCGGGTAGTCGACATTGCCGAAGAGGCGGACCTGCGGCTTGTCGAGCACCTGGTGGAGGGCGGTGATGATGCCCTTGATCCGCGGGTGGTCGGGGGCGACGCCGTAGCGGATCAGGCCGAAGGGGGCGGGCATCCGCTCGAACAGGTCGATGGACACACCCGGCTCGGTGGCCGCCTCGGACTTCAGCAGGGCGTCGGCGGCGTAGATGCCGGCGGGGCCGGCACCGACGATTGCTACCCGCAGGGGGCGAGGCATGGCTGGGTTCCCTTCGAACGACGAAAGACTCGATCAAAGGAACCCTAAACTGAGGCTAGCCTAACCCGGCACCCGGTCCCCGGTTATGACCCCATAAGCAGATCTTATGACCTTCCAAAGCATGCCTAGGGGCCTGCCCGCCCCGCCTGCCCGCCTCAGGGACGGTGGTTGCGGCGGGCGGTGAGCTGGCCCTGCACGAACGCGTCGGTGTCCGGGGAGTACGGCCCGCCGTGGTCGAACAGCAGATCCGTGATCCGCTGCCATTCCGCCACCGCCGCGAGCGTGACGTCATCGGCGCCGTCGAGAGCACCGGCGGCCGCCTCCGCGGCCTCGAGCGCGGCTTCCACCTGGTGGTGGGTCAGGCCGGTGGCCTGCTCCCGCACCCGGTCGCGGGCCGCGCGCTCCTCGGCGGAGGGCACGTGCGGCTCGGTCGCGGTGTCGTGCGTCGTCATGGGGTTCCTGCCTCTCGGTCGTCCTGCCCTGCGTCCGTCTGTCCTTGTGCCCCGGTCGGGGAAGTTGATGGCCGTGCCCGCGGACCTCACCAAGCCTCGGTCAGGGCCACGGAGTACGTCTTGAGCCCGCGGTCGTAGACGCGGACGGTGACGGTTCCGTTGTCGCCGTAGACCTCGCGGCGCCACGCCGCGAAGACCTTCGCCACCCGGCGGGCGTTCTCGGCCTCCCCCTTGCCGACGGCCCGTGTGCGGAAGAACACCACCGCCTCCCCGGCCCCCCGCGCCTTGCGGACCCGGGCCTGCCGGACGGCGTTCTCGGGCATGAAGGAGTCCTCGCCGGTGCGCTGCTTCGCGTAGTACGCGTTGAAGTCCCGGGTCATGTCGAACCACCCCCGCGCACCACACGGACCGGCGCCGTTGGTGATGTCCCCGTCGGCGGGCGGGTCCGGGATGCCGTCCTCCTCGCCCGTCGGCGGGCCCGGAGTGCCGGTTTCCTCGTCCGTCGGCGGGCCGGGGGTGCCGGTGTCCTCGTCCGTGGGCGGGCCCGGAGTGCCGGTGACCTCGTCCGTCGGCGGCCCCGCGTAAGCGCCGGTCTCCTGGTCCGTCGGAGGTCCGGCGTTCCCGCCCGTCTGCTCGTCGGGCGCCGCGTCCGGCGGCGCGGCCGTCGCCGCGCCGACGCCGCAGGTCTCCTTGCCCGGGCTCGCCACGGGGGCCGGCCCCGCCGCCTGGCCCGCCCGCGTGCTCCCGCAGGCCGCGAGCGCGGCGCACAGGAGCCCCGCCAGTGCCGTTCGCCCGATCAGGGCAACAGCGGTGGTCGTCATGGTCGTCCCCCTCGTCCATCTCCCCCTTGGAGAGGTGTTCGACCCGCTCTCGGTTCCCTGCGCAACGGACCGGTACCGTGCCGCCGTGACCGGTTCCGCGCAACAGCTCCCCTTCCTCTTCCTCGATGTCGACGGCCCGCTGATCCCCTTCGGCGCAGAGGGGTACCCGACGTACGGGTCCCCGGGCGCCCACGCCCATCCCCTGCTCACCCGGGTCGATCCCGCGCTCGGGCCCCGGCTGGCGGCGCTGCCGTGCGAGCTGGTGTGGGCCACGACGTGGATGCGGGACGCGAACGATTCCCTCGCGCCGCTGCTCGGGCTGCCGCACCTGCCCGTGGTGGACTGGCCCGAGCCCTCCGCCGAGGACGCGGCGGGCGGGACGCACTGGAAGACCCGTACCCTCGTGGCCTGGGCGGCGGGCCGGGCCTTCGCCTGGGTCGACGACGAGATCACCGGCGCGGACCGCGCCTGGGTGTCCGCCCACCACCCCGGCCCCGCCCTCCTCCACCGCGTCGACCCCCGACTGGGCCTGCGGGAAACGGACTTCGCCGCTCTCGAGGCGTGGCTGCACGGGGGCTGGTAGCGTCCGGCCGATGGACGCTCGCCCGTGGGAGATGTACACCCGGTCGCCCCTGCGCGCCGGCTTCGCCCACCCGGTGGGTCAGACGGTGGTCGAGGCAGAACTCCGGGCCGCCGGCCTGCACGTGGAGTGGCTGCATCTCAGCGGCAGGGCCGGTCTGAGCCTGAGCGCCGTTCCCTCCGGCCAACGGGCCCTCGTCCGGAAGCTGTTGCTGGAGGGGCTGCTGCAACAGGCCTGCCAGTGGCTGACCCTCAGCGCCCATGACCCCGACTCGGGCTGGGCCACCACCAGCCGCGACTGGCGTGCCGCCCTGCGCGACGGCGAGGTCACCATCACGCAGTGGTAGCCCTCAACCGCCCCCGGTCTCGCCTCTCCAGGAGGCCGCGACCAGCATGCGCTCCGCCGCGGCGAGGTGCGTGGCCGCCGCGAGCCAGGCCCACGCGTAGCCGTCGGCGGAGGGGTCGGCCAGACGGCCGAAGGCATCGCGCGGGCGGCGCGCGGCCTCGGCGGCGAGGGCGGTGGCCAGTTCCGCGGCCGAGCCGAAGCCGGCCCGGCGCAGCGGGGTCTGGTCGAAGCCCTCGGCGACCGCGCGGCGGCCGCCCGCGACCCCGGTCTCCAGGACCCGGCGGACCCGCCACAGCGGGGAGTCCGCGAGGGGGTCCGGTCCGGCGGCGTCGCGGGGGTCGGGCGCGGGGCGCTGGGGCGGGAAGTGGCTGCCCTGGAGCCGGTCGTAGCCGAGGTCGGCGCGGCCGAGCCATTCCTCGGGGAACCGCAGCGTGTACTCGGCCCCCGGTACGGGACCGACCGCGAGCGGGCGCAGGGTGGCGGCGCGGTCCAGGTCGGGGCGGCCCAGGACGCGCAGCGCGAGACCGGGATGGGCGGCGAGCCGGCGCAGGTTGGCCGCGTGCGGCAGCTCGGGGTGGGGGTGTGCGGGCCGCAGCCGGAGCAGGGGGGCGCCGGGGCGCGGTTCGCGGACCAGCAGGTCCTGCCCGGCCGCTGCGACGATCACGGCGTCGCAGCCGAGGAGCGCGGAGCCGGCCTGTTCGGCGGCGGAGTCGGATCCGGCCGCGGCGGCGGCCTCCAGTTGCCCGGCCACGGCCTGCGCCGCCGGGCGGGCGAAGAGCGCGGCGGCCGGCTCCTCGGTCCAGGGGATGCCGCGGAGCGGGGTCGCCTGGACCCCGCGTCCGGCGCCGAGCCGGCCGTCCGGGGAGACCGTGGCTCCCGCGATGCGCAGGCCCCCGCGGGCGAGCCCGGCGTGGTCGAGGACGGCGCCGCCGAGCGCGACCGAGGCGGAGCCGGCGCCGCGGGCGCGGGCCAGGCCGCCGGGGCGGACGTCGGCCACGGAGTAGCGGGAGCCGTCGGCCCCGAGCAGGTGGGTGACCACTCCCCCGTAGCCGGTCGCGGAGAGCACCGGCTCGCGGCACAGGCCGTACGCCCGCAGGCTGCCGCCCGGCTCGTACGGGCGGCGGGCGCTGCCCGTCAGTGCCGGATCGGCCGCGCCGGAGGCGAGCAGAGCGGCGGTGTGCAGCAGGTCCCGGAACGCGGCGGTGAGATCGGGGAGCCGCTGGGCGGCACTGCGCTCCCGGGCGGCCCGCAGGCCCCGTACGACCCGCAGGGCGGCGGCCTCGGCGCGCGGCAGCCCGGCGAGGCGCGCCGTGTGCGCGGCGCGCAGCAACTCGGCCTGTACGACGGCGCCCGCGGCCGTGACCCCGGCGGAGAGGGCCTGCGCGGCGGCCTCCCACACCGCGGCCGCGGCGGCGGTCCGAGCGGGGTCGACGGCAGCGCCGGCCGGGTCGTGCGCGGCGGCTTCGGCGACCCCGACCGAGGCCGGAACCGGGTCCGAGGCCGGAACCGGGTCCGAGGCCGGAACCGGGTCCGAGGCCGAGCCCGTGGCCGGCTGCGGCTGCGGCTCCGGATCCGCCGCGTCCGCCAGTGGGGCCGCGCCGAGCACGGCCGCCCGGTGGAGACATCGGGGCGCCAACAGGCAGCTGCACAGGGCCTGTTCGGCTTCGGTGACGGCGCCCCCGGGGCCTGGGCTCAGCGTGACGACAGCGTCCTCGCCGAACCGGACCGTGACCTGTCCGTCGGCCGTCCGGGTGGCGGCCGCGGCGCAGCCCTCGATGGCGGCGTCGAGCTTCTTGCGCAGCCGGGCGGTGAGGTTCTCGACGGCCTCGGCGAGCACGTCGGGGGCGACGGGGGGCAGTGTATTGCTGGTCAACGGGGTTCTCCACGGAGGCGGTCGCCCACCCAGCGGGCGAGGGCGAGCGGGCTGAGGGCGGCCACCGGCATGCCGGCGGCGACGAGTTGCTGCGCGACCGGGACCGAGTACCGGGGTGCGCCCGCGTCGTCGAGCGCGGCGCATCCCAGTAGTTGGGCTCCGGAGGCGGCCAGCGCTCGTACCTCGCCCAGGAGTCCGCCGATCGGTGCGCCCTCCTCGAAGTCACTGACCACGACGACGAGGGTGCGGCTGGGCACGGTGATCAGGGTGCGGGCGTGCGCGAGGCCCGCGGCGATGTGGGTGCCACCGCCGACCCGTACCTCCAGCAGCAGCGAGAGCGGGTCGTCGACCCGGTCGGTGAGGTCGACGACCTGGGTGGAGAAGGCGAGGAAGTGGGTGGACAGGGTCGGGACCCCGCCGAGGACGGCGGCCGTGAGGGCCGACCAGATGACGGAGGCCTCCATCGAGCCGGACACGTCGACCACGAGGACGAGCCTCCAGTCCGCCTCGCGGCTCGCCCGGGTGCTGAAGACGGGCCGCTCCGGGACGACGACCACGCTGCCGTCGTCGCGGCGGCGGGTGTGGGCGAGGTTGGCCCGCAGGGTTCGGGCCAGGTCGAGCCGGCCGCCCGGGCGGCGGGTGGGGCGTGGGGTGGCGAGCCCGGACAGGGCCGGGCGCAGGCGGGTGGCGAGCTCCTTGGCGAGCTCGTCGACCAGCCGTTTCACCAGGGGGCGCAGCCGGGCGAGGCGGGCTTCGGGCATGCCTCCGGCGAGCGAGAGAACCGAGCTCAGGAGTTCCACGGAGGGGCGTACGGAGGCCGGGTCGAGCTCGCCGATCACGTCGGTGCGGCCCGCCTCGGCGGCGCGGGCGAGCACCTCTTCCCGTACGTCGGTGCCGAAGAGGGCCGCCAGTTCCTCGGACCACTCCCGGGCGGTCGGGAACGAAGCCTCCCGGCCCCCGCCCTGGCCGGTGTCGAGATCGCCGGCGCCTTCGCCCCGGCCGGCGCCGTACAGCTCGTCGAGCGCGTGGGCGTAGCGGCGGGCGCCGGGCGGGAGCAGGTCCTGCCGGCGGCCGAGCAGCAGGCGCCAGCGGTCGGCCGGGGCGATCCGGCGGGCCGTGCCGTCCGTCGCGGTCGGCGGCGGGGCGGCGGCCGGGGCCTCGCGGGGCGTCGCCGTCTCCCCGGCGGGCAGCGGCAGGGCCTTGAGGGCGGCGAGCCCGGCCGCGTCCGCGGCTGCCCAGAGGGCGAGCAGGTCCGGCGGCGCGTCGAGCACGAGGTCGACGCGGTCGCCGAGGCGCTCGGCCACGGTGTCCAGCAGCCGGTCCCGGGCGGCGGGCGCGAGGGCGTCGAAACCGCCGCGCAGCGCGGGCAGCCGGTCGAGGAACTCCTGGTCGGGGAGGTGCTCGACGCGCTCCAGCAGCGGGTCGAGGATGGCCGGGGCGGCCTGGAGCAGCGGTCCGGCGGCGGTGAGCAGTCCGCGGAGCCGGCGGGCGAGGGCGCGCCGGGTGTCGGGGGCGGCCGCGCCGTCGATCCAGCCGGCGGCGCGGCCACCGAGCTCGGCGGCGGGATCCAGGTCCAGCAGGACCCGTACGGCCGCGGCGGCGCCCTGCATCAACGGCGCGGCCGTGCCGGCCAGTTCGCGCAGTGCGTCGTCCATGCGCAGGCCGGGCTGCCCGGTGGCGGCGAGGGCCACGAGGGCGGCCGCGTCGGCGGGGTCGTCGCTTCCGGCGAGGCCGGGCAGGGAGCGTACGGCGGCGTCGGTCAGCTCGTCGGTGAGCGCGCGGGCGGCGGCGCGGGACGCGGGCGAGGTCCCGGGCAGGCGGCCCCGGTGCAGGGCCTCCAACAGGTCCAGCGCGTCCAGCAGTTCGGGCAGGGTGGCGGTCCGCGGCAGGGCGGTGGCCGCCTCGTGGAGCCGCACGTCGACCAGCTCGGGCAGATCGCACCGCGCGGCCGCGGCCAGCCCGCCCAGGACCTGCGCCGGGGTGGGCCCGCCGTCGGCGGCGGCGCGGCGCGCGGTTTCGCGCAGTATCCCGGCGGCGGCCTGGGCGGCGGTGACGCCGCGCACTCCGGCGAGGTCCAGGCGGGCGGGGACGGCCGGGGTCCAGGACAGCCGCCACTTGGTCCCGAGGGCGGAGCCGTCGCCGGTGGCGGCGACGGTGAGCGGCTCCCCGTACGCGGCGCCGCAGACCAGCAGCCGCTGGAGCATGACCTCCCGGCGTCCGTCGAGCGCGGAGCGCAGCGGGTCGAGGCGGACCTCGCGCGGGGCCGGGTCCTCGGGGCGCGGGAGTCTGAGCTCCGCCAGCTCGGCCTCGACGCGGGGGCCGAGGCCGGAGCGGGGGGCGCGGGGGCTGATCCGGCCCCGGCCGGTGCCGATCAGTACGGCCTCCAGCGCGCGGGCCAGCGCCCGGCCCCGGCCGAGGGGTTCGCCCTGGCCGAGGACGGAGGTGACGGCTTCGAGCAGTTCCCCGCGCCCGGGCGCGGGGAGCCCGCGCAGCGCGGCCAGGTCCCCGGCGACGCGCAACGTCTCGGCGGCCTCGCCGGTGCCGGCGGTGTGCCCGGCGCGGCGCAGTTCGCGGCAGATGCCGGTGACGGCGACGGAGGCCGCGCGGCGTACGCGCTCCGGTTCGCCGGCGGCTTCCAGGACGGCCTGCTGCCACAGGGGGTCCCGGATGCCGGCGGGGTAGCCGGAGCGGGAGTCGAGCAGTTCGAAGGAGTACGGCACCAGCGAGGTGACCGCGGCGGTGCCGGGCTCATCGCCGGCCCCGAGCTCCACCCGCTGGAGGGCCGGTGCAGGGAGGGCGCCGCCGACCGCGGCGACCCGGTGCCCGGCAGCCGCCACGTGCTCGTCTGCGGGCCGGGGGTCCACCGCTTGGAGGGCCGGTGCGTGGAAGGCACCGACGACCGCCGCGACCCGGTGTCCGGCGGCCACGGCGGCGCCGATGACCCGGCGCATGCGGGCCTCGCGGGCCAGGTCGCTCGCGGCCACCTCGGCGTCCGCCCGCAGCCCCCACCCGACTCCCAGCGCCGCCCGCCGCACGGCCTCGGGGGCGCAGCCCGGCGCCAGCACCTCGACCATCCGGTCCCACAGGGCATCCCCCTCGCGCCCGCTGCCGGCGCCGCTGAGCGCGTCAGCGAATCCCACCGGACCCCTCGCCGTGGCGGCGCCGGCGCCCCGACCGGAGCCCGGGCCCGTGCGGGCGCCCGGAACCGACTCCCGGGCCGCGGGCAGAGCCGGGTCCGGCTCCGGGGAGACGGCCGACCAGCCCGGGTCGGCCAGCGGGAGGTCGCAGCACAGGACCGTGGCGCCGTGCGCGCGGGCCCAGCGGACGGCGGCCAGTTCCGGCGAGAAGTCCGCGAACGGGTAGAACGCCAGACGGCCGTCCCGCCCGGTCCCGGCCAGAGCCACCGGCGCCGCGGTCTCGGGGTCCGCCAGGTGCTCCAGCCACGGCTGGAAGTCGGCCGGCAGCTCGACGCACACCACGTCCGCGCCGGAGGCGTCCAACAGCGCGGGAACCACCGCCGCCAGCGCCGGGCTGTGATGGCGTACGCCCAGCAGGTAGGGCTCGCGGCAGGCGGCGAGCGCGTCCACCGCCCCGGCCGGGCCGCGTTCTCGCGCCGCGGGCGCGCCCGGGCCCCCGGCCCGCGCGGGACGCGTCACCGCAGGCTCCCGCGGAGGTCCCACAGGCGGCGCCACATCGGGGAGCCGTCCTGCGCGCGGCGGCGGACCGGGCCGTCCCAGTAGCCCAGCAGGCGGGCGTGGTCGGCCGGGTCGTCCTTGCGGACCACGCCGAGCAGGTGGCCCGGGAGCAGGTCCAGGACGTCCCCGCCCGGCAGGTACGCGGCGGACACCCCCAGCGAGGCCGCCACCTGCACGGCCTCCGCGGTCGACATGACCGTGCCGGGTCGTTCGACGTCCCACCCCTCTGCGCTGCGCCCGGAGCGGAGGTCCCGGAAGACGGTGACGAGCGCGTCGAGCACGGCGTCGTCGACGCCGAAGGCGGCCCCGGCCCGCTGGACGGCGGCGACCGCCTGGCGGCGGATCAGGTCGGCCTCCGCGTCCGCGTCGGCGATCGGGGCGACCGTCTCGAAGTTGAAGCGGCGCTTGAGCGCGGCGGACATCTCCGAGACGCCCCGGTCCCGCAGGTTGGCGGTGGCGATGACCGTGAAACCGGGGGCCGCGCAAACCATCGCGTCCTCGGTGGCGGTGAGTTCGGGCACGCTGACCCGCCGGTCGGACAGGATCGACACGAGCGCGTCCTGTACCTCGGGCAGGCAGCGGGTGATCTCCTCGACGCGCACCACCCGGCCCGTCCGCATCGCCGACAGCACCGGGGAGTCCACCAGCGCCTGGGAGGTGGGCCCTTGGGCGAGCAGCAGCGCGTAGTTCCAGCCGTAGCGGAAGGCGTCCTCCGTGGTTCCGGCGGTGCCCTGCACGGTCAGCGCGCTGGTCCCGCAGACGGCGGCCGCGAGCAGTTCGGAGAGCATGGACTTGGCGGTGCCGGGCTCGCCGGTGAGCAGCAGGCCGCGCTCTCCGGCGAGGGTGACCACGCAGCGCTCGACCAGCGCGCGTTCGCCGACGAACTTGGGGGCGACGGCCAGCTTGCCCGGCAGGCCGGCGCGCCGCTTCGGGAGGGCGAGTTCGACGCCGTCGCTGCCGCAGACGAAGGTGACGACGGCGCGCGGGGTCAGGGCCCAGCCGGGCGGCCGCGGCCCGGTGTCCTGGGCGGCGAGGAAGGCCAGTTCGGCGGCGTACCGCTCCTCGGCGGGCAGTACCTGCCGCCCGGTCGGGGTGGTGGTGTCGACTTCTGTCACGGTCATGATTCGGGATTCCTCGGGGCGCGAACGGAAGAGGGGAGCAGGGCGGGCGTCAGCGGCGGCGGGCCCGGGGGCGGGTGCGCTTGACCTTGAGTTCCTCGAAGCGCGGTACGTCACCCTCGCGGACCCGCTGCCAGGCCCGGCGGTAGAGGTCCGCGGCCGGCTCGCCGGGTACCAGGAGGCCCGCGTGCCGGTCGTACATCGGAAGCTTCCACTGTTCGACCGGCAGCGTCGGGGAGACCATCTCGGTCCAGCCGCCGGGCAGGAAGAGAGAGCGCCCGGCCCGGGTGCGGTCGGCGGTCACCACCAGGCCGGTGGCGGCCAGTTCGGCGCGGGCCGCCTTCAGCCGGGCCGGCTTCCAGCCCGTCCAGCGGGCCGTGTTGCGGTCGGTGGGGTCGGGCATGGCGAGCAGCGCCAGGTACAGGGCCGCCGCGTCGGCGCCCAGGCCGTGGGCCTCGGACACCTCCGCCACCAGCTCCGGCACCGAGCGGCTCGGGTCCTGCGGCCACCAGGTGCCGTCGGCGTCGGCCGCGCCGGCCGCCGGGGCGCCCGGGTCGGCCAGCAGCGCCGCGAAGCGCGGGTCGTGCACGACCCGCAGCGCCGTCTCCACGGCCGAGGGCTGCTGGTCGGTCCCGCGCAGGAGCGCCAGGTAGGGGTCGGATCCGGTGGAGTCGAGCAGTGCGGTCCTCAGCGCGGGCTTGGGCTGGTCGTCGTGGGTGGCCATGACCACCGCGCCGTACCGCTCGTACCCCTCGCCGGTCTCGGAGGGCGTGCCCGCCGCCTTGCGGAAGTCGGACAGGCTGGTGAAGTGCCCGACACCGAGCAGCAGTTCGGGCGATGCGAGCCGCTGCCGCACGGCCGTCAGCGCCGGTGGCAGGGCCGCTCGTACGGGGTGGCCCGCGGGCAGCCGGTGGGCCAGCCAGGCCGCCGTGGCGACGGCGCCGGTCAGTACGTGCGCGACGAACGGATCGGTGGCGGGCTCGCGGGGCTCCACGTGGTCGCCCTTGACGGCCCACGCCACGTCCACGGAGAGCTCCGGGGCCGACGCCGGGTCCAGCAGCGCGGGCAGCGCCTTGTGAGCGGCCCAGCCGCTGCGGACGGCCCGGGCGGCCTCGGTGCGCAGCCAGTCGGGTACGGGGGTGCGCCGGCCCACGCGCCGGTTCCACACCTCGGCGGCGGACGCCACGTCCGGGCCGTCCTCCCACAGCCGCGCCGGGTCGGCGGGGAGCAGGGCGGCGACCAGCTCGCGCCGTACCTCGCCGTCCAGGTTCCGCAGTTCGTCGCGGGCGGCTGCCGCCTCGGTGGCCTTGACGCCGAGGGCGGTGCGCAGGCCGGCGGGCAGGAAGTTGCTCACGTAGCTGTCGATCTGCGGGAGTCCGGCGACGACGAGCCGGGCCAGGGCGCCGAAGGCTCCGGTGCGGCGGGCGAACTCCTCGGCGGCTTCGGGCAGGAACGGCGCCGGCCCGCGCTCGGCGGCCTCGCGCAGGAAGGCGGTCAGCCAGCCGGCGCCGCGCCGGCGGTCGCCGAGCGGGGCGTCGCCGCGCACCGTGTAGGGCCCGGGGACGGCGAACCGGCCGGCGGGGTCGTAGAGCAGCGCGCCGAACTCGTGCCCGTCGGCGACGGATTCGCTGTGCTCGGTCGGGGCGAGCGCGGCTCCCCCGCCGAGCGGGAGGACGGCCCGGTGGTGCGCGGAGCGGTCGACTCCGTCGGGGCCGCGCATCAGACGCTGGTCGAGGTGGACCAGGACCCGGCGCCAGCGGCCTTCGGACCCTTCGGCCGAAGCCGAGGTTGAAGTCGAGGTTGAAGTCGAGGTCGAAACCGAACCCGAGGTCGAAGCCGAAGCCGAACCCGAGGTCGAAGCCGAAGCCAGGCCCAGCGCGTCGATCTCGGCGAGGAAGGTGAGCAGCGCGGCGCGCTGTTCGCCGTCGGCGCCGGGGCCGACGGCACGGTAGGCGATGGCCGCGGGATGGTCGAGCAGCGGGGTCCACGGCAGCGCCGAGTACGGGAGGGCGGGCATGTCGAAGTGGAGCCGGCCCGGAACGGCGACGGCCTCGGTGTCGCGGCCCGCGTCGCCGAGGGCGCGCAGGTAGCGGTAGGCGGCGTCGGTGCGGGCGCCCCAGCGGTAGTAGCCGCGGCCCATCAGGCCGTGCAGGGCCTCGTCGAGCAGGTGGTCGGTCGGGCCTTCCTCGGTGTCGGCGGTGGTGGCGCCGTCGCGGTCCAGCCGGGCCGCGACGGCGTCCAGGGCCTTCTGCTGGACGAGGGTGAAGGCGAGCACCTCGACGATGCCGCCGGTCATCTTCGGGTCGGTGACCCGGGGCAGCGCCGCGGCCACCAGGCCGGGCAGGTCGGCGGACTTCTCGGCCGCGGCGGCCGCCTTGAGCAGCGCGGCGACGGTCTCGCGGTCGGCCGCGCGCAGCGCCGCCGAGCCCTCGGGGTCGCGCGGGCGCAGTGCGTACCAGAAGGCGAGCGGCGGAAGGTCGGTGCTGCCGGTGGAGAAGCCGGGGTTGCGGTGGTCGCCGCGCGACTGGGCGGTGAGCACCCCGTCCGGGTCGGCGATGCCCAGTTCGCGCCAGCGGTGGGTGAGGGCGCGCGGGCGGTCGTCGCCGGGGAAGGTGAGCGCGGCGACGGGCATGTCGATGCCCTCGGGCACGGTGACGGCGCGGCCGCCGAGGTCGGAGCCGTGCCAGCCCTGGCCGGGCAGGCGTACGGCGCGCCAGCCGAGCAGGCCGTCCACGGGGGCGCCGAGCACCGAGGCCTCGACGGCCGGCGCCGGGCGCAGCCAGCAGCTCTGGCCGGCCAGGACGGCGGTGTCGGGCTGGCCGCGCAGGGCGTCCGCGAGGAAGCCGGGGCAGGACCGGCGGCCGTAGAGCGCGCCGGCCGTGCCGTCGGCGGGGTCACCCCCGGCGCCGCCGGCCGGGGCGTACTCGCGCCAGCCGCTGTCACGGTGCTCGGCGGACTGGTCGCGGTGCTCCCACACCCAGTACGAGGTCCCGTCGGACAGCAGCGGCCGCTCGTCGGGGAGCCTGGTGTCTCCGCGATGCAGGACGCCCGCGCCGGTGGTGCGGCCGCCGCCGGGCAGTGGCAGGGTGATGTGGTCGGAGCGCAGCGCCCAGCGGTTGGCGCCGGTGTCCAGGGTGAACACGGAGGCGGGCGCGGTGTGCCAGTACCCGTGGGTCTCGCCGGTGCGCCAGGAGGTCCAGAAGACGAGCAGCTCGCCGTCCACGTAGTGGAACCCGAACCGGTCGCGGTGGGAGGAGTCCGGCGGGATGCGCAGGTCGTGGGTGAGCACGGTGGACTCGGCGTCGATGACCCGGACCTGGGTGCTGTTGGCCACGATGAGGTGGGGCCACGCCTCGACCACGGTCAGGGACCGCGGCCCCTGGACCGGGGCCAGTTCGGCCAGGGCGCTCTCCCACGCGGGCCAGGCCAGCTCTTCGAACAGGCCGCCGCGCAGGGTGCGGGAGAGGGTTTCGGCGAGGTCGGCGGCGGCCGCCTCGGCCACCTCTTCCGGAGCGAGTGCCAGCGCCTCGACCGGGAGCCAGGTCAGCCGTCGGATGGCGTCGGGCAGGCCGGGCAGGCCGGCGGCGGTGGAGGCGCGCGCGACCTTGCGCATCCACGCGGCGAGCAGCGGGCGGCCACCGGGCGAGGCGGCGGCGCGCTGGATGACGTCGGTGCCGCTGGCGGCGTCGCCGAGGGAGTCCAGAGCCCGTTCGAAGGCGGGGTGGAAGCGCTCGTCGGCGGCGAGGGCGAGCAGGTCGCGGCGCTGGTCGGCGCGGGCCCAGTCGCTCAGGTTCAGCCGGTCGTGGCGGTGCGCCCGGTCCTGCGGGTCGGGGTCGGCGACGGGGAGTTCCAGGGTGAGGAGCAGGTCGAGCAGGTCGGCGTCCTCGACGCCGATCCGCAGGCCCGCTTCGCGGCCGGGCCGCGCCAGTTCGGCGCGCAGCCGCTCCGCGCAGCGGGTGACGAGGTCGAGCAGGGCCGGGGGTGTGGGGCGCGGGCCCCAGCCGGCGTGCCGGGCGGCGTGGAAGCGTTCCAGCCAGCCGGCGGCGCCGTCGGCGCAGCGCTCCTCGGCGGGCAGGTCGGATCGGATCAGTCCGGCGGTGGCGCCGGACTCCTCGAGGACGTCCAGCCAGAGGGTGGTGAGCTGGACGCTGTCTCCGCCGCCGGGCGGGGTGAGGCCGAGCAGGGTTCCGCGTACGGCCGCACGGCCTCGGGCCAGTGCGACGAGCGCGGTGCGGTGGGCCTTCCACCAGCCGAGCGCGGCGCGCAGGGTGGCGGGCAGGGGCAGCAGTTCGGCGAGGTACTCCTGCTCGGGGCCGGTGCCGGTCAGGCCCGCGGCGCGGGCGAGGCGGCGCAGTTCGACGGCGGCCTGCGCGGAGGGCGGCAGTCCGCCCGCGGTGCGCCGGACGCACAGGCGGCGGAACCGCTCGTGGGCCTCGGCGGGGCTGACGCGGCCGGCCAGGTCCTTGGCGTAGCCGGTGAGCACCTTGACCGGGAGCGCGCCGGCCAGCGCGAATTCGAGGAAGACGGCGTCGAGGCGGTCCTCGTCGACGGTCAGGCCGTGCTGGGCCTCGCTGCTGCGGGCGCGTCCGAACAGCTGGGCCGCGTAGGTGGTGTTCTCGACGGCGAGGAAGGTGCGGGCGGCCTGCTCGTAGAAGACGGGCAGGAAGTGCGGGACGGACGCGGCGAGCCGGCCGGCGAGTTCGTGGCAGGCGTCGAGGGCGGCCTTGGGCTTGGTCTTGGCCTGGGAGGCGGCCCGGTCGAGCTCGGGGACCACGGCGAGGGCGTGGTGGCCGTCCTCGGGGTGGTGCACGAGGACCCATTCGGGGAAGCCGAGCGCCTGGCGCTGGCCGAGGCCGACGACGGGCGCCCCGCCCGGCTCGGGTACGAGGCCCAGGAAGCCGGCGGCGAGGTCCTCGGCCGGGCCGAGCTCGGCGGGGGTGAGGCGGACGACGACGCGGTCCTCGCCGAGGGCGGGGTGCCGGTAGGCGCGGGCCGTCAGGTCCACGGCGCCAGGTCCGGCGTCGGGGGTGTCCGACGGCAGTACGGCGCCGGCCTTGAGCAGCAGTTCGGCCTCGGTCTTCGCCCGGGCCGTCGCCACGGCAGTGGTGGTGGTGTTCATGCGTCCCCGCCCTCCTCGATCTTGCGCCCGGCGTACAGTGCCGCGGCCATCCGCATGCCCTCGGACCAGGCGACCGGCCCGACCTCTGTCAGGCGCACCGCCCGGCCGTCCTCGTCGTGCCAGCTCAGCGCGCCGGTCTCCTGCTCGTCCTCGTAGTACGGCTCGCCGATCCAGACCGCGGCCTCCGTGCCCCGGCCGGTGTCCCGGACCTTGCAGGTGGCGTATCCGCCGGAGACCCGGTAGCCCAGGCCGGTGGCCCGAGCGGCCAGGCTGAAACGGGTCGGGAACACCCCGCCCGCGTAGTCGCGCACCTCGGTGGCCGCGGCCTCGAGCCCGTCCGGCTTCTGCCAGGTGGCGCGGTGGACCTGCTCGACGCGCTGCACGATGCCCAGCTCGGCCGCGAAGTCCCGTACGTCGTCCAGGTCGGGCAGCAGCACCGGGTGCGGCAGGGTCACCGTGCGCGGGGACAGCCGTACGGTCTCGCCGTCGAGGTTGACCACCTTCAGCTCGCCGGAGGCGGTGGCGTCCCGCAGGAAGCCCACCTCGTCCGGGTCCTCCCCCACCACGGCCAGGTCGCGCAGCGCGCTCTGCCAGGCCTCGTCGGGCCAGACCCGCGCCAGGAGCGCGGTCGGCACCGGCAGCGAGGACACCATCCAGGTGTCCACCTGCGCCGCGCAGGCCTCCGCGTGCCGGTCGAGCCACTCCGCGAGCCGGCGCAGCCGGTCCACCTCCGGGTGGTCGCGCAGTGCCTTGGGCAGGGTCTTCAACTGCCGCCCCGCCGCCCGGCCGGTCGCGGACCGCGCCGCCACCCGTCCCTCCACCAGGGCGATTTCATACCCCTCGCCCGCCGCCAGCCATGCCATCAGCCCGTGCCCCTCCAGCCGCTCCCGCGCAGCCCTGACAGGGGTGGCGAAAGCCCCCCTGAACTGCGGTATGCCGGGAGACTAGCGAGGGCCACTGACAACGCCCGCCCGAGGGTGGGCCGAAGGGCCGGCAGGGGGGCGCCGTGGGTAGGACGCCCTGGTTTGGGTAGTCTGTCCCCGACAGTGTGCGCAGCCGGTGCAGGGTGGGGTAATGGGACGTCAGACGCGTGTGCCGGGTGTGGTTCTGGCGGCTTCACTGCTGCTGGTGGTGGCCGGCTGCTCCGGTGACGCCGTGCTCGGCGACGACGGGAAGGCGACCCCGCGGGCGTCGAAGCCGGCGAGCCGCCCCGCCTCCCCGCCCGCCGACGACGGCAAGCCCGCCGCCGGGGAGGTCCTGCCCGGCATGGTCAGCGCGGCCGTGGCCCGGAGTCAGCTCGCGGCGCTGAAGGTGGCCGCGCCGGGCACGATGGCCGGTTACAGCCGCGCCAAGTTCACGCACTGGGCCGAGCAGGGCAACAAGTGCGACACCCGGGAGGTCGTCCTCCAGCGCGACGGCGCCGACGTCGTCCGCGACGCGGAGTGCCGGCCGGTGTCCGGCAAGTGGACGAGCCTGTACGACGTGGTGGTGCTCACCGAGGCCTCGAAGGTGGACATCGACCACATGGTGCCGCTCGCCGAGGGCTGGCGCTCCGGGGCGGCCGGCTGGGACGCCGCCAAGCGCAAGGCCTTCGCGAACGACCTGACCCACCCTCAGCTTCTGGCGGTCAGCGCGTCCTCGAACCGTTCGAAGGGCGACCAGGGCCCCGACCTGTGGCAGCCCCCGTCCAAGGCGGCCTGGTGCCAGTACGGCAGGGCCTGGACCACGGTCAAGTCCACCTACGGGCTGACCGTGACCGAACCCGAGAAGAAGATGCTGGGCACCATGCTGGACACCTGCGCTCCGTAAGGCGGCCGTCGGGCTCGGCTCAGGCCTCGTACTCGGTCAGGTCGATGCCGTGGATGTTCAGCAGGGAGCCGAACTCCGGGTGGGCGGTGTCCTTCTCCGCCACCATGCCCAGCTTGCGGATCACGTTCTCGGACTCGTCGTTGCCCGCCCGGTTGACGGCGACGACCCGGTCCAGGCCGCGGTCCTGCAGCGCGAACTCCAACGTCGCGTGCGCGGCTTCGGAGGCGTAGCCCTGGCCCCAGAAGGAGCGGCCGAGGCGCCAGCTGATCTCCACCGCGGGAAGCACCTCCGGCAGCCACTCGGGCACCGAGAGTCCAACGGCACCGATCAGCTCCCCCGAGGCCAGCAGCTCGACGGCGAAGAGGCCGAAGCCCTCGTCGTCCCACTCGTCCTCCCAGCGCTCGATCTGCTCGGCGGTCTGGTCCAGGTCGAGGGTGGAGCCGTCGCCGATCCAGCGCATCACCTCCGGGTCGGCGTTGATCTCCGACAGGGGGACCAGGTCGTCGTCGGTCCAGCGGCGCAGGAGCAGGCGGGGGGTGCGGATCTCGGTCATGCCCCACATCCTGCCCAAAGCAGCCGGTCAAACGGTAATCGGCCATTGCGGCCGTGTTGCAGATTCGTGGCCATCGCGGTGGGAAGGTTCCCGCGGCCCGGCCGTAGCTCCTACGGTCCACCGGGAACCTCGACCAAGGAGAGCCCGCCATGCCCCTCGACCCGAACGCCGAGAGCCGGTACGACCGCACGCGCCTGCGGCAGTGGGCCCACGGCCGCGCCCGCTCCGCCGGGGTGGAGCGCCGTGACCTGCTCAAGCTCTTCGCGGCGGGAGCGGTGGCCGCCGGACCGCTCGGGCTGGCCGCGGGCGGGACGGCCACCGCGGCCGACACCACCGCTGCCGATGCCGCCGCGTCGGGCGCCGCCCCTCAGCCCGGGATCGTGAAGGCCCTCCCGCCGGAGCTGTTCACCGTACGGGGCACCAACGCCGAGACGAACTTCGCCGCCCTGCGCGGTACCGGGCAGCTCACCCCCGTCGACCGGTTCTTCGTACGGAACCACACCGCCACCCCGCGCATCGACGCCGACAGCTGGCGCCTGAAGATCTGGGGCAGCGGCCTGGCGGGCGGCCCGGTGGAGTTCACGTACGACCGGCTGCGCTCCCTCCCGTCCGTCGAGCGGACCCTGTTCATCGAGTGCGCGGGCAACGGCCGCAGCTTCTACACCACCCAGCAGGGCCAGCAGGTCAGCGGCACCGCGTGGACGCTCGGCGCGATCGGCGTCGCCCGCTGGCGCGGGGTGCGGCTGTCGGACGTGCTGCGCCTCGCGGGAGTGACACGCCGCGCCGTGGACGTGCTGCCGCGCGGGCTGGACGCCGAGGTGCTCGCGAACGGGGTGAACCTGGGACGGGTGCGGCGCCCGCTACCGGTCTCCAAGGCGCTGGACGACGTACTGCTCGCGTACGAGATGAACGGCGAGCCTCTGCCGCCCGACCACGGGGCCCCGGTGCGGGTCGTGGTACCGGACTGGATCGGGATCTCCTCGATCAAGTGGGTCGGGGACATCGAGGTGAGCGACGAGCCGCTGTACTCGCCGTGGAACACCGACCTGTACCGGCTGTTCGGCCCCGACCAGCCGGCCGGGGGCAGCGCCCCGCTAACCCGGCAGACCCTCAAGAGCGCTTTCGAGCTGGAGCCGGGCGCCACCGTGCCGGTGTACCGCACGCGGCTGCTGACCGGCCGGTCCTGGTCGGCCGCGGCGCCGGTGCACCGGGTGGAGGTCAGCACGGACGGCGGCGCCCGCTGGCAGCGGGCCCGGCTGCACGACGCCCCGCGGCGGGGCGGGTGGGTGCGCTGGTCGCTCCCCTGGACCCCGCGGGCCACGGGAGCGACCGCCCTGCTGGCCCGGGCCACGGACGCCACGGGGCGTACGCAGCCCGAGACGGCCGCCTACAACACGCAGGGGTACCTCTTCGACGCGGTCGTACGCCACCCCGTGCTGGTGGTCTGAGGGCGCGGGCCGCACGGGCAGGCGGCCTCGGCGTCACGGTGTGTGGAAGCGGACCTCCGGCGCGTCGGCGGCCGGGCCGTCCAGAACGGGCTGGGGCCGCCCCTTGAGGTGCTGCTCGAAGAAGGCGCCGACGTAGCGCCGTGTCAGCTCGACGGAGCGGGCGCCGGGCAGCGGCGCGTCGGGGTCGGGGAGCCCCAGCTGGTCGGCGATGGCGGGGAAGTCGGTGAAGGTGAAGTGCGCGGATCCGGTGAAGGTGATCCAGCGCTTCCAGCCGTCGAGGCGGGGCCAGGTCCGGTCCCAGCTCTCGAGGGCCCCGGGGCTGTTCTGCTGTGCGCCGAGCAGCATGAAGGGGCGCCCGCCGACGCCTGCGGGCAGGGGCGTGGCGAGTCCGCCGTCCATGTCGATCCCGGCCCGTATCCTGGGGTCGGCGGCCATCGCGGCGAGCGACGAGGCGCCGCCGATCGAGTGGCCGGCCATGGCGATGCGGCTGCCGTCGATGAGGTCGGCGTTTCGCCATGCCGGCCGGCGTCCGGTGAGGCGGTCCAGCAGGAAGGACACGTCGCGGGCCCGGACCTCGGTGACGGCCCGGACGCCCTCGTCCCCGTCGACCTGCGCGCAGGCCAGGCACTCCAGCACCCGTCCGCCGAGGAAGGCGGTCGCGGCGCTCTCGTACGCGTGGTCGACCGCGGCGACGACGTAGCCGCGCGAGGCCAGGTCCTCCGCCAGCGAGGTGAGGGTGGCGCGCGGGACGGTGAAGCCGGGGGACAGGACGATCAGCGGGTACCGGCCGGCCACGGGGCGGGCGCCGGACCGGGAGTGGGTCTTCGTGCCGGCCAGGGTCTCGGCCGGGATCACCTTGTCCAGCTCCCGGTCGATCAGCAGCAGCCGGGCCTCCTCCGTGGTGAGGTAGCGCACGGGCCCGCCGGTGCCGGAGCGGGCCGGGTAGCGCATGGTCACCATCAGCTCGCGCGGGCCGGTGTGCGCCCAGGGATCGGTCCGACTGTGGTCCACCAGGTGCAGGGTCTCCTGACCGACGGCGAACCGGCCCGTGGGGAGCGGGAGTTGCACCGCGGTCCGGTGGGCATCGGAAGCCGCGGCCACGGACGGGGGCTCGGACGCCGCGGAGACGCCCGCGGCGGCGAGCGGAAGGAGGAGCGCAAGGACGGCTGCGGACACGGCAGTTCGGCGGGTGGTCATGACACCGAACCTAGGCGGCCGGACCTGGCGGATCGCCAACTCGCAGGCGGACGACGCCTGCGACCGTGGTCGCTCCCCGCCTCATCCTGAAGTCTGAGGGACGGTGATGGCGTCGAGCTTCCCGCGCAGGTAGTGGTGGGAGTCGACCGGGTCGTGCACGACCCTGCCGACCGGGGCCGGGAGGGATTCCACCCGGGTGTTCGGGTCGCACTCGTAGAAGTAGACCAGCGAGATCAGCTCCTCGGCCGGTGCGTCGGCCGGCGGCGGCAGGACCCGGTGGCGGCCGGCCCGCCACCGGTCGCCCGTCCAGCGGGCCATCAGGTCGCCGATGTTCACGGTGAGCGCGGCCGGGTCGTACGGGGCGTCCTGCCAGCCGTCGGAGTCGGTGTGGATCTGGAGCCCGCCCGCGCCCCGCTGGCGGTCGAGGACGGTGACGGTGCCGAAGTCGGTGTGCGCACCGATGCGGAACTGTCCGGGCAGGGGTTCTCCGACGACCTCGGTTCCGGGGTACCAGTTGAGGTTGAAGCCCCAGGTGGGGTGTCCGGTGTGCCGGGTGAAGTGGTCCGTCTCCAGGCCCAGGGCGGCGGCCAGCAGCTCCAGCAGCTCGTCGCAGAGCGCCCGCATCGCGGCCAGGTACTCCTCCACCAGGGGCCGCAGCCCGGGCGCTTCCCGCGGCCAGGTGTTGGGCCGGAACCATTCGGAGTCCACCGCGGGGTTCCCGGTCGGGTCGTCCGCGGCGAAGGACCACGACTCCTTGAGGTCGGGCGGGGACGCGGCGCCCTCCGCGTAGCTGTTGGCCTCGGCGCCCGGGCCGAGCCAGCCGCGCCCGCCGACCGTGACGGCGTACGGCTCCTTCGCGGCGGCGGGCAGCCGGAAGAAGGTGCGGGCCGCCTCCCGGATCCGGGCGGGCAGCGAGGGGTCCACCCCGTGGCCGGACACCAGCAGGAAGCCGGCTCTCTGCAGGGCCTCGTCGACGCGCTCCCCGGTCCGGGCCCGCTCTCCGGGGCCGCCGGTCCGCCAGGGTCCGAGATCGATCACGGGGACTCGGGAACTCACCATGAACACCTGCTTTCCGGTCGGTGGGACCGAGGTTAGGGGGTGTCGTGCCCGGCGCACGGAGGCGCGTAGGCGAGATAGGGCATGTGGGTGGTCCACTGGGCGCGCGTGATCCGCTCTCCGGTGTGTTCACAGGCCTCGGCGATGTCCTGGTTGAAGTCGGTTCCGGCCAGCCGGAGGGTGGCGTCGAATCCGCCGGAGGCCAGGACCGCGCCGTCGGGGCTGAACGCCACCGAGCTGACGGCCGTGATGTGTCCGGTGAGGGTGGTGAGCGGACCGGGCCGCGCGGGCCGGGCCACGGACCACAGCCGCACCGTACGGTCGTCGCTGGCCGAGGCGAGGGTCCGCCCGTCCGGGCTGAAGGCGACCGATCCGACGACGTCGGTGTGGCCGGAGAGGGTGGAGAGCGGGGCGGGGTGCCTGAGGTCGGTGATGTCCCACAGCCGTACGGAGGTGTGTCCGCCGGCGGCCGAGGCCAGGGTGTGGCCGTCGGGGCTGAAGGCCACGGAGAACACCGCCACGTCATGTCCCTCGAGGACGGCCAGCGGCTGCGGACGGCGCGGATCGGTGACGTCCGACAGCCGTACGGTGGCGTCCTCGCCCGCGGTGGCGAGGGTACGGCCGTCGGGGCTGAAGGCGACCGCCCGGACGGCGTCCCGGTGGCCTTCGATGCCCGTGAGCGCGACGGGCGTGGCCGGTTCGGCCACGTCCCACAGCCGGACCGCGCCACCGGCGCCACCGGCCCCGCTGGCGGCCAGCGTCCGGCCGTCGGGGCTGTAGGCCAGCGCCCGGACGTCGCCGATCCGCGCGTCGAGCTGTGCGAGCTGCGCGGGCCGGGCGGGGTCCGCCACGTCCCACAGCCGGATGCCGCCGTCGGCGCCGGCCGTGGCGAGCGTACGCCCGTCGGACCGGTAGACCACCGAGCGGACGTCGTCGCCGTGCCCGCTCAGCGTGGCGAGGGCGACGGGCCGGTCCGTGCCGTGCATCCGCCACAGCCGGGCCGTGTGGTCCCCGCTCGCGGTGGCGAGTTGTTGGCCGTCGGGGCGGTAGGCGAGGGCGACGACCTCCTTGGAGTGTGCGGCGGTCGAGGTCATCAGGGTGCTGACCAGGCTGTCGCGGGTGCGGGCGGTGGGCGAGAGCCGGTAGGCCGTCAGGCTCAGCTGTACGGCGAGTCCCGGCTCGGTGTTGGTCAGGTCGGTCGCGCTCTCGGCGAGGTTCTGCGCGACCGCGTCGTTGCGCTGCCGGGTGACCTCGTCCTCGGCGCGTACGGCGTTGACGGTGGCGACCGCGGCCACCACGACGAGCGCGGCGAGCAGGGCCACCAGGGCCAGCAGCCGCCGCGCGCGGCGCCGGGCGACGCTCCCCGCGGCCGCCTCGGCCGCCGTACTGGCCTCGTAGAACTCCCGCTCCTTCGGGGTCAGTCCCACCGCACGGGTGGTGACGAGCTCGCGGGCCAGGGCGAGCCGGGTGCCCCGGTAGAGGGCGCCCGCGTCCCGGCCGACGTCCTCCCAGGCCCGGGCGGCGTCGGAGAGCCGGCGGTGGAGCCGTAACCGCTCCCGGTCGTCGCTCAGCCAGCCGCGCAGCCGGGGCCAGGCGCGGATGAGCGCCTCGTGGGTGAGTTCGACGCGCCCTTGGTCGAGGGTGAGCAGGCGCAGGGTGGCGGCGCGCGCCAGCACGATCGCGGTGTCGGCGTCCTGGCCGAGTTCCTCGCGGGGCACCGGGCGTTTGGTGTCCTCGGTGCCGTCGCCGAGGGCGATGAGGTGGCCGAAGACCTGCCGGGCCAGCTGCCGTCGGCGCTCGGAGAGGGAGGCGTACAGGGTTTCCGCGGACTGGGCGAGGGCTCCTTCGAAGCCGCCCGCCGCGTGGAAGCCGTCGAGGGTGAGTGCGGCGCCGCGCCGGCGCCGCCAGGTTTCCAGCAGGGCGTGGGAGAGCAGGGGCAGGGCGCCGACCTGACCGTGGGCGTGGGCGACGAGGGTGGCCTGGAGGGCGCCTTCGACGGTGAGGCCGGCCTGCCGGGCCGGTTCCACGACGGCCCGGCGCAGTTCGGCGGCGCTCATCGGGCCGACCACGATCTGCGCCTCGCGCAGTACCTCGACCAGGGGTGCGTGGCGGGTGCAGTGTGCGTAGAAGTCGGCGCGCACACCGAGGACGACACGGCAGCGCGAGCCGGGCCGGCGGGCCGCGTCGACGAGGTCCCCGATGAACCGGGCCCGCTCCTGCGGGTCGGCGCAGACGGTGAAGACCTCCTCGAACTGGTCCACGACCAACACGTTTTCCCCGGAACCGGAAGCGGGGCCGGAGCCGGGGCCGGAAGCGGGGCCGGCAGCGGAACCCGGTCCGGGACCGGCGTCCAGCGGCTCCTGCCACTCCGCGAGGGCCTTCGCCAGGCGTTCGGCCGGGTGCGGTCCCGGAGTGAGGACGCGTACGGCCCGCCGCGGGGCGCCGCCCGTGAGCCGCGGCAGCAGCCCGGCACGCAGAAGCGAGGACTTGCCCGCGCCCGAGGCGCCGACCACCGCGAGGACCCGGCGGCGCGCGAGCGTGGCGACGAGATCCTCCACCAGGCGCTCGCGCCCGAAGAAGAGCCCCGCGTCCTCGGTGCGGAAGGCCGCGAGTCCCACGTACGGGAGCCCGTGCCCGCCGTCCCCCGCGAGCTCGGGGCCGGGCGGTCCGGGGGTGTCCAGCGCCAGTTCGGCGGCGACCGCGTGCCAGCGCCGCTCCCACTCCCCCGCGTCGCCGCCGCAGGCGCGTACGTACGACAGGGTCACGTCCAGACTCGGCAGCCGCCGCCCGGCCGCGGCTCCGGAGAGCGTGGCGACGGAGTAGTGCGCCCGCGAGGAGAGGTCGCGGTACGGCGGGGATCCCGCCTCGTGGCGCAGCCGGCGCAGGGCTCTGGCGAAGTGCAGCAGCGGTCCGTCGGCACCCTCCAGCGGACGCTCCTTGCGCGCCATGCACCAGCCCCTTCCACCCGTGCTCTTTTCTGCCCTCTGGGGTGGATTGTTCAGCAATTGTTTGTTCACTGCCAGCGCCCCGACGGCGAACAACGGAAGGCGGCTAGACCTGAGTCCGGCAGCACCGGGACAGGAAGGAGTACGCCGATGAAACGACGCCTCGACGCCATCGCGGCCACCGCGGCGGCCCTGGCAGCGGCCGTGGTGCTGGCCGGCTGCGCAGCGTCCGCCGCGCCCCGGGCCGGGGGGCCGGTCCGTGAGCCGAGCACCGCCGAAGTCCGGCTGCTGGAGCGGGCCGAGCAGATCCTGATCAGCGGCTGCATGCGGGAGCGCGGTTTCCCGTACGCCGTCACCGAGTCCCCCGCCGACGGCGCGGCGCGCCGGTCCTTCCCGTACGCGGTGGACGACGTGGAGTGGGCGCGGGCCCACGGGTACGGCGGCCGCGACGAGCGGCGCGGCGCCGAGGCCCGGCAGGCCGACCCCAACCAGCAGTATTTCCACAGCCTGTCGGCGCGGCGGCGCGCGGCCGCCCGTACCGCGCTCATGGGCCGCTCCCCCGTGGGCCTGTCGGCCGAGGCGCCCACCGGAATGACCCTGACCGCGAGCACCGAGGGGTGCATCGCGCAGGCGCAGCGCACCCTGTACGGCGATCTGGCCGGCTGGTTCCGCGCCAAGGTCGTGACGATGAACCTGCGGCCCGCGCAGGAGACCCGGGTACGCGGGGACCGGCGCTACGCGGACGCGGTCCGCGAGTGGGCCGGCTGTATGCGGGCGGCGGGCCGGCCCCACGCGACCCCCCTCGAATCCCGGCAGGCCGCGGCCGGGCTGGCCGACGCGGCCGAGAGCGAACTCGCGGTCATCGAAGCGACCTGCGCCACCGGCACACCGCTGGCGCGGGTCTCCCAGGCTCTGGACCTCACCTACGGCGAAGAAGTCCGTGCCCAGCACCAGGACGAGATCGCCCTCAGGCGAAGGCTCCAGAACGACGCGCTCCCGATGGCGGAGCGGGTCGTGGCTCAACACGACGCATGACGGACGGACAGAGGGAGAACCCATGAACACGTTCCGCACGACGATGCTGGCCTGCGCGCTCGCGCTGCCGTTGCTGGCCGCCCCGGCGGCGCTGACGACGGCCAGCGCGTCCTCGGCCGACGCCTCCGGCGTGGCCGCGGACGGCAACTACTGGGTCTGGGCCGACACCAACCGCGGCGGACCCGCCTGTGGTTGGAGCGGCAACGACTCCGACTGGCGCACCTGTGGCTCGGGCGGCAACTACAACATGAACGACCGGGCGTCGTCCTGGTGGAACAACGGGTACGCGGGCTCGCTGGGCGACGTGCGCGTCTACGAGAACATCGGCTACGGCGGCGCCTCCACCTGTGCCCCGAACGGCTCTGCCGGCAACATCCCGTGGGAGTGGAACGACCGGATCTCCTCCCACAAGTGGGTGACCAACTGCGGTTACTGACCGCGCACCCCGTCTCGGCGGGCCTCCCGGGCGTCAGTCCCGGGGGGCCCGTACGGCGTAGCGGACCTGGCCGTCCTCGGAGCCGGTCTCCTCGAAGCCGGCCCGGCGGACCACCCCGCGGGAGGGGGCGTTGTCCTCGGCCACCATGGCGCGCAGCTCGGTGAAGCCGGGGTGCGCGAACGCCCAGGCCGTCAGGGTCTTGAGCGCCTCGGTGGCGTGGCCGCGGCCCCGGGCCGAGGGGACGAGGTCGTAGCCGATCTCCGCGACTCCCCCGGCGTCGGGGGCGGCGTGGAAGCCCATGGCGCCGATCGCGCGGCGGTCGCCGGTGCGGACGAGGGCGTACGCGCCCCAGCCCGGACGGTAGGTGCCCGCCTCGCGGGCCTTGACCGCGTGCCCGGCCCCGATGCGGGTGCCGTCCGCGGGGCCGCCTTCGGCCCAGGCGAAGCCGCCGGTGCCGCCGCTGCTCAGATCGGCGGCGACGAGCGGGGAGATCTCGCAGAGCGTCATCCCCTCGGCCTGGAGGGGGTCGGCGTACCAGCGCCAGGCCGTCTGGCGGGGCAGGCCCGGGAGTTCGCCGCGGCCGGTGGCCCACAGCAGCGTCCGCCAGGCGTCGTCGCCGCGCGGGACGTGCGGGAAGAGGCGGTCGAGGACCTGCGCGGACAGCTCGGGGCAGGCCTCCCAGCCGTGGACGCCCAGCCCGCCGAGGATGTCGTGGGTGTGCAGGAGCGTCTCGACGATGCCCATCGCGGCGAAACCGTCCGCGCCGGCCGTGCCGTACGGGTGCCAGGCTCGGTCGCCGGGGCGGGCTGCCCGTACGGCCGCGGACAGCAGGCCGCCGGTGGCCGTGATGATCTCCACCAGCCCGTCGGGGGTGGTGCCGGGGTCGGCGGTGATCTCGAAGGGGACGTACGCGCCGGTCGCCCGGCCGGTGAGCTGGGCCGCGTAGGCCGTGAAGTCGCCGGCCACGTGGACGGCGGTGTCGTAGCAGCTCCACTCCAGTCCGGCGGCCGGGGCACTCCAGTCGAGGTGTGCCACGTCCCTCAGTGCCTGGGTGGTGAGGGACACCGCCTTGTCAACGTCCTGCGCGCTCGTGATCGTGATCGTCATGGAGCGAACCATAGGTCGCGGGCCCGGTCGGGCCAACGCAATATCCACCGGACCTCGTACCGGTGACAAGGGCGCGTCTGCGCGCCTGCGACCGGGCCGGGGCGCTACTGCTTGTGCTCGGGACGGCGCGCCGACGGCGCCCCCCGGATGAAGGGCGGAGCAAGCGGTGAAGATTTCGACGAGGGACGTCTTCGGGGCGCCGTGCTGGGTGAGCCTGATGGCCCGGGACCTCGGGACCTCGCAGCGGTTCTACGGTGCGGTCGTGGGCTGGCGGTTCAGGCCGGCGCGGCTCGGCGAGGCCTTCTCGGTCGCCGAGCTGGACGGGGTGCCGGTGGCGGGGATCGGGGCGTTGGCCGCGGACCTGGCGGTCGCGGTGGCGTGGACCCCCTATTTCGCCGTCGACGACGCCGATGTGGCGGCGGACCGGATCCGCGAGCGCAGCGGCACGATCGCGGTCGGCCCGGTGTCCTTCGAGTCCGGGGGCCGGGCGGCCCTGGCGGCGGACCGCGACGGCGCGGTGTTCGGGATCTGGGAGGGCCAGGTGTCGGACTCCTGGCGGGTGGGCGCGGGCCACGCGCCGGCCTGGCTGGAGCTGCGCACCCGCGACGCGTTCGAGTCGGCGATCTTCTACGGGGAGGTGCTGGAGTGGGCCACCGGCCGCCCCGGGTGCTGCGAGGTCAGTTACGAGGAGGACCGGGTGGTGCTGCGGCAGGGCGGTGAGCCCGTCGCCCGGCTCGACAGCGGTCCCGTGGAGACGGCCTCGTACGCGCCGTACAGCCGCCCCCGCTGGCACGTGCACTTCCGCGTCCCGGCGCTGGAGCCGGCCGTGCAGGCGGCCCTGGACCTGGGCGGCCGTACGGTGTCGGCGATCCAGTCGAGCGACACCGACCGGTGGGTGGCGCTGCGCGATCCGGACGGGGCCCTGTTCACCCTCACGACCCCGATCAGCCGGGTGGGCGGCGGGTCCGGGTCCAGGTGAGGAGGTCGTCCGCCGGCCAGGTGTTGACGATGCGGTCGGCCGGGACCCCGCATTCCACGGCGCGTTCGCAGCCGGTGGTCTGCCAGTCCAGCTGGCCCGGGGCGTGGGCGTCCGTGTCGATCGCGAAGAGCGTGCCCGCGCGCTCGGCGAGGCGCAGCAGTCTGCGGGGCGGGTCCAGCCGCTCGGGCCGGCTGTTGATCTCCACCGCGGTGCCGGCTTCCGCGCAGGCGGCGAAGACGGCCTCGGCGTCGAACTGGGACTCGGGCCGGGTCCGGCCGGTCACCAGCCGGCCCGTGCAGTGGCCGAGGACGTCCATGCGGGGGTTCTGGACGGCGGCGAGCATCCGCCGGGTCATGGCGGGAGCGTCCATGCGCAGTTTGGAGTGCACGGATCCCACGACGAGGTCGACCTCGTCCAGGAGTTCGTCCTCCTGGTCGAGCGATCCGTCGAGGAGGATGTCGCACTCGATGCCGGTCAGGAGCCGGAACGGCGCCCAGGTCTCGTTGAGCTCGGCCACCACCCGCAGTTGTTCGCGCAGCCGCTCGGGCGAGAGCCCCCGGGCGACCGTCAGGCGCGGCGAGTGGTCGGTGAGCACCGCGTACTCGTGCCCGAGGCCGGCCGCGGCCCGGCCCATGGCCTCGATCGGGCTGCCCCCGTCCGACCAGTCGGAGTGCACGTGGCAGTCGCCGCGCAGGGCCGCGCGCAGGGCGAGGGCCTCGGGTGGGGCCGGCGGACCGGCCGGGTGCGCGGCGGCCTGGTCCTCCAGCTTGCGCAGGTACTCCGGGATCGCTCCGCTCAGCGCCTCGCGGACGACTTGGGCCGTCTTGGGGCCGATGCCCTTGACCGCCTCCAGCGTGCCCGCCCGGACCCGCTCGGCCGCCTCGCCCTCGCCCATGTGTCCGACGGCGGACGCGGCCGTGCGGAACGCGCGCACCCGGTACGTCGGCTCCTGGGCGCGCTCCAGCAGGAAGGCGATCCGGTCCAGCGCCGCAACCGGATCCATCGCGTACCTCCTGTTGCCCGTGATCCGCGTCCTCCCAGTGTGACCACAAACCGGGCGGCCCGGCTCAGCGGAGCTCGGCCAGCAGCAGCGCCACGTCGGCCCCCGCGACCGCCAGGGTGGCGTGGAAGGGGAAGCGTCCGCCGAGACGCCCGCCCGCGAGCAGGGCCGGGGCGGTCGTCACGGCGAGCAGGGCCCAGCCGTACGGGCTCACCGGCCCCGGCGGCCCGACGACCAGCGCGGCGGTCGAGCCGAGGACGAGGAGGCCGGCCAGCGCGGCCGAGCGGCGCAGGCCGAGCCGCTGCGGCAGCCCCGCCACTCCGGTGGCCAGGTCGTCCTCGATGTCGGGCAGGACGTTGGCGAAGTGCGCGCCCGCCCCGAGCAGCGCCGCGGCGGCGGTCAGCCACGGGGGCGGCCAGGGCGCCCCGGGCAGGCCGAGGGTGACGTAGGCGGGGAGCAGCCCGAAGGCGAGGGCGTACGGCAGCCAGGAAGCGGCGGTGCTCTTGAGCCGCAGGTTGTACGCCCAGGCGGCCGCCACGCCGGTCAGGTGCACGGCGCCGGCGAGCGGCCCGCCGGCCAGCGAGAGCGGTACGCACAGGAGCAGCGCCCCGAGCGCGGCGGCGGTCACCGCGCTCGGGGTCACCGTACCGGCGACCAGGGGTTTGTCGATGCGGCCGGTGGCGAGGTCGCGGCGCAGGTCGGCGCGGTCGTTGCACCAGCCGACCGACAGCTGCCCGGCGGCGACGGCGGCCACGCAGAGCGCGGCTCCGGGCAGGGCGCGGCCCACGGCCGCGGCCAGGGCGGCGGCGAACAGGGTGACGGCCGCCGTCGGCAGCGGATGGCAGGCGCCGAGCAGGCCGGCGACGGGGGACGGCGGCGTACGGGCCTCTGCGGCGGTGGCGGGCACGGTGTCACGCTAGGCCGTCGCGTGGACGGCCCGGGCTGCGGCGCGCCCGGCTCGACCGGTTCCTCACGAAGTGTCGATTCTTCCCTATGTTGAGGCAATGACACGTGTCCTGGCTGTGCGCAGCGTGTTCCCGCCCCACCGCTATCCGCAGTCCGAGATCGCGGCGGCGCTCGCCCGGTTCCTGCCGCCGGGCAGCGACACCGCGCTCCTGCACCGCGTCCACGCCTCGGTACGGGTCGGGGCCCGCCATCTGGCGCTGCCGCTGGAGCGGTACGGGCCGTCGAACGACTTCGGAACCACGAACGCCCTCTTCGTCGGGGCCGCCCTCGAACTCGGCGGCCGGGCCCTGGAACTCGCCCTCGCGGACGCCGGTTTGGCCGGCGCCGAGCTCGACCTGGTCATGTCGACCACGGTGACCGGCCTGGCCACGCCCTCCCTGGAGGCCCGCCTCGTCGGCCGCGCCGGGCTGCGCCCGGACGTGCGGCGGGTGCCGCTCTTCGGCCTCGGCTGCGCCGCGGGCGCCGCCGGGGTGGGTCACCTCCACGAGCACCTGACCGGCCGCCCCGGCCACGCGGCGCTCCTGCTCTCCACCGAGCTGTGCTCGCTCACCCTCCAGGCCGCGGACGCCTCGATGGCCGCCCTGGTGGGCGGGGCCCTGTTCGGCGACGGGGCCGGGGCCCTGGTGGCCGTCGGCGACGACCATCCGCTGTACGGCTCGGGCACCGGACCCACCGTGGTGGCCGCGCGCAGCCGCCTCTACCCGGGCACCGAGCACCTGCTGGGGTGGGACATCGGGCACTGGGGCTTCCGGCTGGTGCTGGACCGCGAGGTCCCCGAACTGGTCCGGCTGCACGTGGCGGAGGAGGTCGAGACCTTCCTGGCCGGGCACGACCTCAAGCCGTCCGACGTCCATGCGTGGATCTGCCATCCCGGCGGGCCCCGGATCCTCGACGTGCTGGCGGATGCGCTGTCGCTGCCCGAGTCGGCCTTCGCGGCGAGCCGGAACTCGCTCGCGACCGTCGGCAACCTCTCCTCCGCCTCGGTCCTGCACATCCTCGCCACCTTCCAGGAGTCGGGACCGCCGCCGCCCGGGTCGGTCGGGCTGATGCTCGCCTTCGGTCCGGGCTTCGCCTCCGAACTCGTCCTGCTGCGCTGGTGAGTGACCCGTGCCGATGAACCTGTACCTGCTGATCGTCGGCCTCGTCGCCGCCGAACGCCTCGCCGAGCTGGTCACGGCGCGCCGCAACAGCGCCTGGAGCCTGGCCCGCGGCGCCCGCGAGTACGGCCGGGAGCACTATCCGGCCATGGTCGCCCTGCACACCGCGCTGCTGGCCGGGTGCGCGGTGGAGCCGTGGGCCGCGGGGCGCCCGTTCGTCCCCTGGCTGGGCTGGACCGCGCTCGCGTTCGCCGTGGCGGCGCAGGGCCTGCGCTGGTGGTGCATCACCACCCTCGGGCCGCGCTGGAACACCCGGGTGCTGGTGGTGCCCGGACTGCCGCTGGTGGCGGCGGGGCCGTACCGGCTGCTGCGCCACCCCAACTACGTCGCGGTCGTCATCGAGGGCATCGCGCTGCCGCTGGTGCACACGGCGTGGTTGACCGCGATCGGCTTCACCGCCCTGAACGCGGTCCTGCTGGGCGCCCGCATCCACTGCGAGGACACCGCCCTGGCCGACGCCCTGGCGGACGGCGCGGCCGACAGCGCGGCCGGCAGCGCGGCCGGCAGCGCGGTGGACGGCGCACCCGCCCCGGCCCCGCACCCGGCGCCGTGATCGATCTGCTCGTCGCCGGCGGCGGACCGGCCGGGCTGGCGACCGCGATCCACGGCGCGCTGGCCGGGCTGGAGGTGGTCGTCGCCGAGCCGCGCCCGACCCCCATCGACAAGGCCTGCGGCGAGGGGCTGATGCCGGCGGGCGTGCGCCGGCTCGCGGAGCTCGGCGTCACCGTGTCCGGCCGGCCCTTCCACGGCATCCGCTACCTCGACGGCGTCACCGGGCGCCACGCGGAGGGGCGCTTTCACACCGGCCCCGGGCTCGGCGCCCGGCGTACCGCGCTCCAGGCCGCGCTGGCCGACCGGGCCGCGCAGTTGGGCGTACGGGTGCTCCCGCGCCGGATCGACGAGGTGCGCCAGGGCCCCGACTCGGTCAGCGCGGCCGGCCTGACCGCCCGCTACCTGGTGGCGGCGGACGGTCTGCACTCCCCCGTCCGGCGGGAACTGGGCCTGACCGCGCCGCCCGTGCCCGGCCGGGCGGCCCGCTACGGCCTGCGCCGGCACTACGCCGTGGAGCCGTGGAGCGACTGCGTGGAGGTGCACTGGTCGGAGCGGGCCGAGGCGTACGTGACCCCGCTCGGGCCCGACCGGGTCGGCGTGGCCGTGCTGACCTGCGAGCAGGCCCCGTTCGACGTGCAACTCGCCCGGTTCCCGCTGCTGTCGGCCCGGCTGCCCGCGGCTCCCGGCGCGCCGGTGCGCGGCGCCGGACCGCTGCGTCAGCGGGCCCGGGTCCGGGTGGCGGGGCGGGTGCTGTTCGTGGGGGACGCCGCCGGGTACGTCGACGCCCTCACCGGCGAGGGTCTCACCCTGGCCGTGACGGCGGCGGGTGAGCTCGTACGGTGCGTACGGGCGGGCCGGCCGCAGGAGTACGAGCGGGCGTGGCGGGAGCTTTCGCGCAGCTACCGCGCCCTCACCGCCTCCCTGCTCTGGGCCCGCGGGCAGCCCCCGCTCGCGCGCCGCATCGTGCCGCTCGCCGCCCGGCTGCCCGGGGTGTTCACACGGCTGGTGAACGTGCTCGCGTAACCGGCCGCACGGCGCCGCCCGGGCCCCTCGCCGGTTCAGGTTCCTTCGCGCCGCGGCCGGTACTGCAGGGCCAGGCCCGCCAGCACGGCCGCGGACGCCGCGCACAGCACGGCCGTCACGTCCGCCCAGTCCGCGGACCCGCCGACCGCACCCGCCGGCGGGTCGAACCCGCGGATCCCGCCCAGCACGTGCAGCACGGTGACGGCGAGGGCGGCCACGGCCCCGGTGCGCCACACCGCGGCGGTGTCGCGCACCGCCAGCAGGGCGCCGAGCCCCAGGCACAGCACGGCGACCGTGAGGCCGGTCAGCACCCCGGGGTCACCGGCCGACGCGCCCGACGCGTCGGCGGGCAGGTGCAGCGCCCCGCAGACCAGCAGCGCGAGCGCCACCGGCCAGCGCAGTACGTGGCGCAGCGCGCGGGAGCCGCGGGCCGCGGCTCCCGGGGCGATGGCCGGTTCCACCCCCTCGTGCGCGTGCTCGCCCCACAGGGCGACCCTCTCGCCGGCTTCGCGGACGGGGCGGCCCACCGCGGCGGGCGCGTCGGGGAGCCCGCGCGGTTCTTCGTGCTCCGTCGCGGCGATCCTGAGGGGGTCATCCATGGAAAGCTCCGTTCGCCGACGCGCGGGTACACGTCGCGCGCCGACCATCGTGCGTCACGGGAATCGCACGCTTTGTCACATTCAGCGGCACTTCGCCGCACTGCGCCATTCGGGGCGGGCAAACGGGGGTCTCCCGCGCCGCCGCCCCGGTGACTCCCGCCCCGCGTGGGCATGGTGGAGGCATGAAGGGCACGGAAGTACTGGCCGACGCGTTCGGCAGGATCCGCGACGTGGTGCACGACGCGGTCGAGGGGCTGTCGGCCGAGCAGTTGAACGCGCGCCTCGATCCGGGGGCCAACTCGATCGCCTGGCTGGTGTGGCACCTCACCCGGATCCAGGACGACCACGTGGCGGACGCGGGCGGCCTGGAGCAGGTGTGGTCCGCCCAGGGCTGGGCGGACCGGTTCGCGCTGCCGCTGCCCGCCGGGGCGACGGGGTACGGGCACACGGCGCGCCAGGCCGGGACCGTGCGCGTGGACTCCGGCGAGCTGCTGCTGGGCTACTTCGACGCGGTCCACGCACAGACCGGGCAGTTCCTGCGCGGGGTCGCCGCCGCCGATCTGGACCGGGTGGTCGACGAGGCCTGGGATCCGCCGGTGACCCTGGGCGTGCGGCTGGTCAGCGTGATCGGCGACGCCCTCCAGCACGCCGGGCAGGCCGCCTTCGTACGGGGCGTGCTGACGAGGCGCCGGTGAGGGCGGCCCTACGGCGGGCCGTGCGGGCCCTGCTGGCGGGGCTGCTGCTGTCGGCGCCGGTGCTGGCGGCGGCCGGGCCGGCCTTCGGTGCCCGGGCCGCGGACCGGCCGGTGGTGGAGACCGATCGCGGGGCGGTACGCGGCCGGGCGCATGCCAGGTACCGCACCTTCGAGGGCATCCCGTACGCCGCGCCGCCGGTCGGGGCGCTGCGCTGGCGGCCGCCGGTGCCCCCGGCGCGCTGGCAGGGCGTCCGGGACGCGGGCGCGCCCGGTGCCCGCTGCGTGCAGTTCCCCGCGATCGGGCCCGGCGGGCCGAGCGGCTCGGAGGACTGCCTGTTCCTGAATGTCACCAGCCCCGCGGTCGGGGTCCGGCGGCCCGTCATGGTCTGGTTCCACGGCGGCGGCTTCGTCAACGGCGCCGGGGACCTGTACCGGCCGCAGCGGCTGGCCGCGGCGGGCGGGGCGGTGGTCGTCACGGTCAACTACCGGCTCGGCGTCTTCGGCCTGTTCGGGCACCCGGCGCTCGGCGGGGCGCCCGACTCCACCCTCTGCGACCAGCAGGCGGCGCTGCGCTGGGTGCGGGCCAACGCGGCCGTGTTCGGCGGCGACCCGGGCAACGTCACCGTCTTCGGCGAGTCGGCCGGCGGGCTCAGCGTCTGCGTGCACCTGACTTCCCCCGCCTCGGCCGGCCTGTTCCACCGGGCGATCGTGCAGAGCGGTTCCTGCTCGACCACGATGCCGCCGCGGGCCCTGCTGCCGGAACTGGGTGCGTACGAGCCCTTCGTGCCGGAGCGGCGCACGGTCGCGGACGGGGCCGCCGCGGCGGCCCGGCTCGGCTGCGGACGGCCGGAGCCCGCCGCAGAACTGGAGTGCCTGCGCGGCCTGGACACCGGGCGGCTGGCGACGCCCGAGCTGATGCAGCGCTTCTCCCTCGTCTCCTACGGCAATGCGCTGCTGCCCGTGGAACCGCGGCGGGCACTGCAGGAGGGGCGGTTCCACCGGGTCCCGGTGATCCAGGGCGCCGACCGCGACGAAATGCGGATCTTCCTCGGGCAGACCCTGGCGGTGTACCCGGTCGCCGACGACCAGGCCTACCGGGCCCGGCTGTACACGTCGTTCGGGGAGTCGGCCCCGCGCGTCGAGGCGGCCTATCCGGCCTCCGCGTACCCGACGCCAGCGCTCGCACTGGCGACCGTGCTGACCGACGTGTCCTTCGTGTGCCCGACGCTGCGCGACGGCCGGGCACTGGGGCGGCACGTGCCGACGTACCTCTACCGGTTCGACGACCGGGAAGCGCCGAACTACACCGGGCTGCCGGGGGTCCCCGGTTTCCCGTACGGCGCCTCGCACGGATTCGAACTGACCTATCTGTTCGACACGCCGTTCGCCCTGAGCGGGCCTCAGCGTGCGCTGGCGGACCGGATGGCCGGCTACTGGGTCCGGTTCGCGCGGACCGGCGATCCGAACGGGCCGGGGGCCCCGCGGTGGAAGGTTTCGCCGCCGGCCTCCGTGCTGTCGCTGGCTCCGGGGCCGGCCGGGATCCACCCGGTGGACGCATCGGCCGAACACCACTGCGCGCTCTGGGAGTCCCGGGGCGGCGCCGACGGAAAGGCGGACTCGTGACCGGTTTGCGCGACATCCTGGAGCGGCACGTCAGCGGCGGCTCGCTGCCCGGGGCGGTGGCCCTGGTGGCCCGGGGCGACGAGGTCGAGGTGGCGGTGGTGGGCAGCGCGGATACGGAGGGCAGCGCCCCGATGGTCCGGGACTCGCTCTTCCGCGTCGCCTCGATCACCAAGATCGTCACGGCCGTGGCGGTGATGATGCTGGTGGAGGACGGCCGGTTCGCGCTCATCGATCCCGTGGCGCCCTGGCTGCCCGAGCTGGCCTCGCCCGTGGTCGTACGGACTCCGTCGAGCCCGGTCGACGACGTGGTCCCGGCCGAGCACGCGATCACCGTCGCGGACCTGCTGACCTTCCGGGCCGGCTGGGGTTTCCCGTCCGATTTCTCGCTCCCGGCGGTCGGGCTGCTGTTCAGCGAGCTGAAGCAGGGGCCGCCGAATCCGCAGCTCATCGCGGCGCCGGACGAGTGGATGGCGACGCTGGCAAAGATCCCGCTGCTGCACCAGCCGGGCGAGGCCTGGCTGTACCACACCTGTTCGGACGTCCTCGGGGTGCTGATCGCGCGGGTGGCGGGGTGCTCGCTGCCGGAGTTCCTGGCCGAGCGGATCTTCGAGCCGCTGGGCATGGCCGACACGGGGTTCGCCGTACCGCACGGCAGCCGCGGGCGTTTCACCGGCTGCTACCGGACCGGACCGCAGGGCGGCCCGGAACTGATCGACGCCCCCGACGGGCAGTGGAGCGGCGTGCCGGCCTTCCCGTCCGGCGCCGGCGGGCTGGTGTCGAGCCTGGACGACCTGTACGCCTTCACCCGGATGCTGCTCGACGGCGGCGGCCCGCTGCTGTCGGCCGATTCGGTACAGCGGATGACCACCGACTGGCTCACCCCCGCGCAGCGGGCCGGCGCCGAGCTGTTCCTGGAGGGCCAGGGCTGGGGCTTCGGCGGCTCGGTGGACGTCGCGCCCGTCGACCCGTGGAACGTGCCGGGCCGTTACGGCTGGGTCGGCGGCACCGGCACGGCCGCGCACGTCACCCCGTCCACCGGGGCCGTCAGCATCCTGCTGACCCAGCTGGAGCTGAGCAGCCCGACGCCGCCGGCCCTGATGCGCGAGTTCTGGACGTACGCGGCCTCCTGAGCGCCGCCGCCGCAGCCTGCCTCAGTGGTTCTCGGTCGGCTGCAGGTCGCGCGGGATCAGCGACCAGGTGGTGGCCGCGGCGACGACCGCGAGGGCTCCGGCCAGCAGGAACGCCGGGGTGATCGCCAGGGTGTAGGCGTGCGAGGCCGCGTCGAGCAGGGTGCTGCCGACCTCGCCGCCGATCCGCTCGGCCGTGTGGGCCGCCTCGCCCACGGAGTCCCGTACCGCGCTCATGGTGGAGCTGTCCAGGTCGAGGGCCGGGAGGTTGCCCCGGTAGAGCGCGGCGGCCGTGGAGCCGAGGATGGCCACGCCCATGGCCGAGCCCAGTTCGTAGCAGGTCTCCTCGATGGCTGCCGCGCTGGAGACCTCGTCCGCGGGGGCCGAGGACATCAGCGTCACCGAGGCGACCGTGGTCGCCAGGCCGGCGCCCAGGCCGATGATCGTCAGGGCGACGGCGAAGGCCGGGTAGCCGAGATCGGTGAACTGCTGGAGGGTCCACGGCAGGGCCATGCCCACGGCCAGCACCACCAGGCCGGCGCCCAGGACGTGCCGGATCGCGAAGCGCTGCATGAGGGTGGGGGCCATCATCGAGGCGCAGATCAGGGCGAGCGGCGCGGGCAGCAGGCGCAGGCCCGCCTCCAGCGGGGTGTAGCCCTGGCCGTACTGGAACCACTGGGTGACGAGGAAGAGGATCGCGCCCATGCCCACCATGGGCAGGAAGATCGCGGTCGCCGCGACGCTGAAGGCGGGCTTGGTGAACAGCCGCACCTGGAGCAGCGGGTTGGCCAGGCGCAGCTGGCGGCGGACGAAGATGGTCAGCGTGACCGCGGCGACGACGAGCAGGGCCCAGGGCAGCGGGTCGCCGATGCCGCTCTTGCCGAGCTGCTTGATGCCGCCGGCGAGGGCCAGCATGCCGACGATCGACTGGGCGACGCCCCACCAGTCCCAGCTGCCGGCGGAGCGCGGGGAGCGGGATTCGGGAAGGTAGCGCAGGCCGGCCGCGACGATGATGGCGGCGACGGGGAGGTTCAGGAGGAAGGCGGAGTGCCAGCCGTAGTCCTGGACGAGGAGTCCGCCGACGACCGGGCCGAAGGCCATGCCGCCACCGAAGACGGCGGCCCAGACGGCGAGGGCGAAGGCGCGTTCCTTGGCGTCGGTGAAGACGCTGCGCAGGATCGACAGGGTGGAAGGCATGATCGCCGCGCCGCCGATGCCGAGGAGGGCGCGGGCCGCGATGACGTGCCAGGCCTCGGTGGAGAACACCGCTATGAGCGAGGCGACGGAGAAGATGCCGAAGCCCGCCATCAGAAGCCGCTTGCGGCCCCAGCGGTCACCGAGGGCGCCGGCGGTGACCAGCAGGCCGGACAGGGCCAGCGCGTAGATGTCGATGATCCACAGCTGCTGTACGGCGCCGGGCTGGAGGTCGCCGACGAGCGAGGGGAAGGCCACGTTGAGGATCGTGGTGTCCATCGAGATGAGCAGGAGGCTGCCGGAGAGGATCGCGAGCACGATCCATCGGCGCGGATCCGGCGTGGGGGTGTGCATGGAGGTTCCGTTCGGGAGGGGTGCGCGGGGCTGCGCTGGGGGGCTGCCCCGCGGCGGGACTACGCGGCGGAGGCCCGGGTTCCGCTGAGGAAGGAGGTCAGGACCAGATGGCCGGCCCGGCGGCGTGCGAGGTGCCCGTCGCGCACGCCTTCGGCGGCGGCGTCGAGCAGACCCCAGAGCGAGTACCAGATCCAGTACGGGGGCAGGTCGGCGCGCAGGCGGCCGAGCCGCTGGCCGAACTCGAAGAACGCCAGGGCCCGCTGGTCCTGGCGCTCGATACCGGCCCGGAACTCGGGATCGGCGAGCACGGTGGCGTCGCGCGAGGTGAACCCGTACAGGTGGACGGCGGGCAGCAGGTCGGTGACGAGCTGCTCCAGCGCGGCGTCGAAGGCCGGGCCGTCGGCGTCCGCGGGCAGGTCGGCCGGGGTCAGGCAGCCGTCGACCACTTCGATCGCCCGGACGGCGACGGCCTTGAGCAGTGACTCGCGGGTTGCGTGGCGACGGCTCAGTGTGGCGCGGCTGGTACCGATGCCCGCGGCGATGTGGGACATCGAGGCGCTGTGGTCACCGGCGAGGACGCGCGCGGCGCCGTCCAGCAGTTCGTTTTCTTCCACCATAGTGAGCCTCCTTCGCCTCAAACGATACATTTCTGTCTCACATGAGGCAAATTTGGCCACTCAGGCGATGCGGAGAGCCGTAGGCTGTCCAGGTGACGGACACCAGTGAGGAACGCGGCCGCGACCCCATCGCCGCGAAGAACGAGAAGTGGAAGGAGAACGGCGTCGCACTGCGCGCGTTCTTCTACATCTTCGGAACCCACCTGTTCGCGGGGTTCGTCTGGCTGCTCTTCCTGCTGGGCAAGCACGCCGAGAAGTAGCCCCCCTGCGCGGAGCGGCCCGCGGACCGCTACGGGTGGCCGTCCTCTTGGTCCGCGGCCGTACGGGCACGGGCGCCGGATCGCGTGCGGCCCGGCGTCTGGGCCCGCTCCGGGTGGCGGCGCACGTACTCGTGCTCCAGCTCGTTCATCCGCTGCGTGTGCGTGACCAGCGCGTCTTTGGACCCGTGCAGCAGGGTCTCGTGGCGCGTGCGGTGGATGGCCTCGAGCTCCTTGAGCAGTCGGCCCTCCTCCAGCTCGCGCGCGGACGGACCGCCCTCGTGCTCCGCCATGGCAGGTACACCTCCTCCTCGGCCGGGCCGGGCGCACCGCCCGCCCCTGGTCCCTCCATCATCCGCCGGGGACGGCGGCCCGCGCTCGGCAGCTTCGGGCGACCTCGTCGGCGAAGACGCGGGCCGGCGGGCTGAGGGCCGTCCAGCGGCGCACGGCCCACCCCACCGCGAGGGGAGGCAGTGCGGGGACGGGCACCAGGCGCAGCGGGCCGTCGGTGCCGGGGACCTGCCAGCCGGGCAGGGCGGGCACGACCGCGTGGCCCAGGCCCAGTTCGGCCAGCAGGAGGGCGGTGTCCCAGTCGGCGACGCTGGTGTCGGAGGTGATCCGGATGCCGGATTCCGCGAGGGCGGCGTCGAGGTGGGCGCGGGAGGCGGAGTTCTCGGGCAGCCGGATGTGGCGGACGGCGGCCAGCTCGGCCGGCTCGATGCGGGGCCGGGCGGCGAGGGGGTCGTCGGCGTGGACCGCGAGCACCCAGGGCAGGTGCATGACGGGGCGCTGTTCGATGCCGCGGACGGGGGCGCCGATGGTGATCCAGGCGAGGTCGAGGTCGTCGGCGGCGAGGGCGTCGAAGCAGCTGCGGCTGGAGTTCTCGGTCTGGAACTCCAGGATCACCTGAGGGTGCTCGCGGCGGAAGGTGACGACGGCCTCGGCCATGAAGTGCCGCACGGTCGTCGCGCCGGTGGTGACGCGGACCGAGCCGGCGCCGCCGCGGACGAGGTCGTCGAGCCGGCGCAGGGCGCCGTCGAGGCCGGCGATCCCGTCGGCGGCGGCCGCCCACAGGATCCGCCCGGCCTCGGTGGGGACCACGCCGCGCGCATGGCGTTCCAGGAGGCCCGCGCCGGTCTGCTTCTCCAGGCGGCGGACGTGCTGACTGACGGCGGACTGGGTGCGGCCGAGGTCACGGGCGACGGCGCTGAGGCTGCCGGCCCGGCAGACGGCGACGAAGACACGGAGGTCGTCGAGGGTCATGAACCCCAAGCTATCACTTGGGTGTTGGGAGGAAATCGGAGGATTGACTTGGGTGTCAGGGTGAACAATGATCTTCACAGAGACCGGGCGGCAACCCGTCCCCGGCTTCGTCACGGTCCGGACCTTGACGAGGGGGAAGGGGACGGGTGCCGACCCATCGGCCGTGGGGGGCGGTCAGGGCGGGGGGATCAGGGCGTCAGGACAGGGGTCAGGATCAAGGCCAGGATCAGGGCGTGAAGGTCCAGCGCTGAGCCGCGGAGTCGTCGCAGGCGGCGCGGGTGAGCTTGGTGCCGTTGGCGCTGCCGCCTCCGACCGGGGCCAGGCATTGCCCGCCGGTACGCAGGCTGGACTGGGGGCCGGCCTGCCAGGTCTGACCGGAGCTTGCGTTGCAGGTCTGGATGGTGACGCGCGAGGCACCCGTAGCGTCCAGGCAGACTCCGCCGAGGCCGGTCAGACGGCCGTCGCCCTGCAGGGTCCAGCGCTGGTTGGGGCCGCCGTGGCAGGTGTACAGGGCGGGTTCCGTGCCCGGTGTGGTGGCGCTGTACGGGAGGTCCAGGCATGCGGCGGAGGCCGCGTTGACGAGGGTGGCGTCGGCCGGGAGCGGGGCGGCCCGCCCGGTGAGCGTGATCTCGGCGGCGCTGCTCCAGGGGCCGCGGCCGCCGGCTTCGGTCAGGGCCTTGAGGCGGAGGTAGCGGCCGGTCCGTGCGGCCAGGGTGACGTCCTTGCGGGCCGCCGTGTCGGCGAACGTGCCGCCGGCCACCGGGGAGCCCCAGTCGGTGGTGGTGTCCGAGACGTACACCTCGTAGCCGCCGATCCGGCCGTTGACGCCGCCGTCCTGGCGGGGCAGGTAGCCGAGGCCGTCGACCGCGTAGCGGGCTCCGAGGTCGATCTGGACCTCGTGCGGGAGCGGCGCCGGGGCGCCGGAGGACCAGGCGGTGTGCCAGATCGTGGCCGGGTTGCCGTCGAAGGCATTGCGGGCGGCGCCGTTCTCGCCGCCGCTCTCCTGACTGTCGGCGGAGACCAGGGTCCAGGCCGACTGCGCGATCGGGGCGGAGCCCGCCGGGATCGGGTCGGCCGCGGGGACGGTCGTGGCGGTGGCCGTGACGTTGAAGGCGCCCGCCTTCGAGCCGGTCTTGACCCAGAGGACGCCCCCGCGGTCCGCCGCGTCGAAGTACCAGCCGGTCGCGGCCGCGTCGTAGGCGGACTTCGAGGACTGGCGGGCGAGCGCGGCGCCGTCCGCCGTGACCGTGCCGGGGGCGGTGGCCACGTGGAGGGTGAACTCGTAGCCGCGGGCGGCCGGCTTGCCGGTGTAGCTGCCGGCCGGGGCGCCGACGGAGACGCTGACCGTGCCCGAGCCGGTGGCCGGGGCGGTGACGTCGACCTTCTGGCGGGCGTACGCGCCGGACTGGTGGGCGCGGGTGAGACCGTCGTCCTCGTACAGGCTGAAGGAGGAGGTTCCGCGCGGGTGGATGTCGTAGGTGAGGGTGGAAACGGGCTTCTCGCCGGTGTAGTTCATCTGCGGCCACATCGGTACGATCGCGCCGCCCTTGACGAACAGGGGCAGGGTGTCGAGCGGGGCCCGGTAGCCGTTCAGCCAGCCCGGTCCGGCGTACGTCTTGCCCGTCCAGTAGTCCGTCCAGGTCCCGGCGGGCAGGTAGATGCCGTCCCGTACCGAGGTGTCGGAGACGACCGGCGCGACGAGGAAGGAGTCGCCGGCCATGAACTGGCCGCTGGTGAGGTTGCCGCGGGCCACCGGGTCGTCGGGGTACTCCAGGACCATGGCGCGGGTACTGGGTACGCCGCTCTCGTGCGCGACCCGGCTCATCGTGTACAGGTACGGCATCAGCCGCATCTTGAGCTGGAGGTACTTGCGGTTGATGGACAGGTACGGCTCCGCGAACCGCCAGGGCTGCTTGTCCTGGTAGCCGGCCGCGGGGTTGGTCGCGCCCCAGCCGGACATGGTCATGAAGGCCGGGGTGAAGGCCTTCCACTGGAGGTCGCGGGCGTACGTCTTGGGGCTGCCGCCGAAGATGCCGTCGATGTCGCCGGAGGCGTAGTTGATGGCGGACAGGCCCGCGCCGGCGATGGCGGGGACGTGCCAGCGCATGTCGTCCCAGGTGCCGTTGGTGTCGCCGGTCCAGACGACCGCGTTGCGCTGGGTGCCGGCCCAGCCGTCCACGGTCCAGACGTAGCGACGGGCGTCGGAGTTCTTCTCGATGCCGTCGACGGCCTGCTGGACGCCGTTGAAGGCGTACTTGTAGCCGCTGCCGATCCAGGCCACGTCGGTCTTGACTCCGCGGGAGCCGGCCACGGAGACCTCGTCGGTGATGGAACCGAGTCCGGTGGAGGTCCACAGCCCGGTCTGGAAGCCCTTGGCCTTGAGCGCGTCGACCGTGGACTTCAGCGGAGCGGTGTAGCCACAGCCGTAACCGTCGTTGGGCAGGAACCAGCCCGAGGGCATGTCGGCGGCGCGGGCGTCGGCGGCGTAACCGGCCACGTCCGGGGTGGTCAGGTGGCGCAGGCGGTTGTGGTCGCCCTGGTAGTCGGGGTTGGAGGCGTTGAAACAGTCGGCGTTGCCGAGCTCGAAGCCCCACATCGGAGCCATGAACGGTTTGCCGCTGACGTCGGTGTAGGCGTCGAGGACCGACTTGAGGGAGCCGCCGGTGAAGTACCAGGCGTCGAAACGGCTCTCGTTGTGGGTGAGGGTGGTGGGGGCGTTGAATCCGTAGGAGCCCGGGGCCCAGGTGTTGCGCATGACGCCGTAGCCGTTGGTGGACATGTAGAAGGGGGCGGGACTGGCGTTGTTGTTCTCGCGCCATTTGTTGTCCACGGCCACCGGCACGGTCTTGCCGCGCAGCGCCCATTCGCCCAGTCGCAGGCCGGTTCCGTAGAACTGCTCGTCCGCGCCCCGGGCGAGGTACTGGGTGGTCTGGCTGCCGGTCCAGGAGGTGGGCTGGGTCTCCTGCCAGACGAGGGTGGAGTTGTCGGCGCGATAGACGGAGAACTGCAGGGGCGACTTGTTGACCCGGATGGACAGGGCTCCGGTGGTGATGCGGTAGTACGCGCCGGCGTCGGTGTAAGCGGGACTGACGGGGCCGAAGTCGGTGGTGGGGGCGAGGTCGGAACCGGCCGGGTCGTTGGTGAAGGCCCCGTCGGGCGAGAGCCAGAGCCGGAAGATGTCCGCGCGGGCGACGACCACCCGGGCCTTGGCGCCGCTGGACGCGGTAACGGTGAAGGTGTTCCCGGACTGGGTGAATCCGGTGACGTTGCCGGCCGTGGCCGCGGGGGCTGCGGAGGCCGCCTTGGCGGGCGTCACGGCCGGTCCCGCCGCGGCCAGCCCCGCCACGGCGAGGGCGGCGGCGAGCAGCGCCGCGGTGCGCCGCCTGCCCGGCCCCCGGGGCCGGCTCCTGCGGATGCGGATCAGTCTCAAGGGGGTCATGGCGCTCATCGGGCAGCTCCTCGTGCGGTCCGGGTCACGGACACACCGCTTTGGCATGCTCCCGGCAAGATAGCGCTCCACGCGCTCCGTTTGAAGGAAGTTGCTCGAAGTCGCGTCAGATCGAGCATCTTTGAGCATTCACCCTGTGGCGGGTCCTGGACGCCCCGCCCCTGCTCGAACCGGGCCCCCTCGGGGGACCTCAGAGCTTCAGCACAGTGGGGCGCGTACGCCCACGTACCGGATGGGCACGCCCAGGAACAGGGCGTCGGTCCGGTAGGTCCACAGGTCGCCGTGCGGGCTCCCGCACGGTGGCGGCGGCCTTCCGGCTCCCGGCCGCACGCCCTGGAGCGGGCGCGGGGGCGTGTGGAAAGCCACATTTTTGCCCGGTTTTGGACATAGGGGTGAATGATTGATCCCGTTCGCGCCGACACGCCCGGGAGAGACATGCGACGCCCCCACAGCACCCGCACCGCCTGGCGGGCCGCCTTCGCGGCCGCAGGCATGGCCGTCGCGCTCTTCCTCGGCGGCATCGGCGGTACGAACGCGCACGCGGCGTCGGGAGACGGTGCGGTCAGGCCGGACGCGGCGGCCGTACCGCCGGCGGCGTCGGGCCCCATACCCGAGGCGGCCCGCCGGCTCGGGATCAAGGAGGAGATGTCCTCCTTCACCGTGAAGTTCCCGGTCGCCGCCTATCGCACCACGAACATCGGGCGCGCCGTGGAACGGATCGACGGCAACGTCATCATGCCCGGCAAGGCCTGGAGCTTCAACAAGACGGTCGGCGAGCGGACGCCGAAGAACGGCTTCGTCGACGGCATCATGATCAATGACGGCCGGTACGTGAAGTCCCCCGGCGGCGGGGTCTCCGCGGTCGCGACCACCATGTTCAACGCCCTGTTCTTCGCGGGCGTCAAGCCGCTGGAGCACGGGGCCCACTCGTTCTACATCGAGCGGTACCCGGAAGGCCGCGAGGCCACCGTGGCGTGGGGCACGCTCGACCTGCGCTGGCTGAACGACTCCGGCCACCCGATCTACATCCGGGCCCGGTCCACCGACCACTCGGTGACGATCACCTTCCTCGGCACGAAGCGCTTCGACGCCGTGCGAGCCGTCCGAGGGCCCCGCACCCACGTCACACAGCCGGCGACGCGGGAGGCCTCCGGACCCGACTGCGAGGCGCAGACCCCGTACGAAGGCTTCGACGTCGAGGTCGACCGCCTCCTCCTACGGGACGGCCGTGAGGTCGGGCGGGACACCTTCCGCACCCACTACACACCGCGTGACAAGGTCACCTGCGTCGCCCCGGTGGCATCCCCCACCCCGACGGCCGGCGCCGCATCCCCCACGCCCACGGCCAGTGCCACACCCACCACCCCGGGGGCCCGGCCTGCGACGTCCGGGGCACGTACTCCCGCCGGAAGGCCTTGACCCTCGCCTCGACGGCCGGCCGTACGCCGACCACCGGGCGAGCACCTCACCCACGACGCCTCTCAAGACGGTCGTCCACGTCGATGGCATCGAACCCGCCGAGGCCGTCCCCGGCATCACGCGCCGCCGGCTGCCAACGACGGGCCTGGCGCGGGGCTGGCTGATCGACTTCGCGCCGGGATCCGAGTGGCCGGAGGCCGACGTCCGTTCCCGGCCCGCCACCCGCTGCCGGTGGATCCCTGGCCGGCAGGGGCGACGGCGGGCGCCACCGCCAGGACCGGCGGAGCCGGCGAGGTGTGCTGGTGTCCGCACGGGTCGAAGGCCAGCACCACCGGCAGGCCGGGGCGCTGGCGCCAGGAGATCCGCTCCGGGCCGTTGCCGCACACCGGACAGCGGGGCAGCGGGCTCGGCTCCGGCCGACACGCGGGGGCGGCCGCGAGGGGCGTGGGGTGCGGATCGCGCATGGCGGCTCCCTGGTCGTGCGGTTGGGCTGATCGCACTCTGCCATGGACCGGGCCCGGTCCGCACGGGCGAATCATCCAGTGTTTTTGCTGGTCAGGGGTGTGCTCCCCCGGAGGATTCCGGGCCTCTTACGGGCGCTTGGTGATCAACCGCACTCCCGCCCGGCCGCCACGAACCCCGACTCGTACGCCGCGATCACCGCCTGCGCGCGGTCTCGTACGCCCAACTTGCCGAAGATGCCCGTGATGTGGTTCTTGACCGTGGAGACGCTGATGTCCAGGTCCCGGGCGATCTCGGCGTTGTCGAGCCCGCTCGCCAGCAGGTGCCAGATCTCCAGCTCCCGCGGGGTGAGTTCGCCCGCCATGGCGGCGGGCTGCCGCGGGGGCCGCGCGGGAGCCCGTACGTAGGTGGAGATCAGCCGGGTGAGCAGGCGCGGGGCGACCGCCGCCTCGCCGCCGTGGACGGTTCGGACGGCGGCGCCCAGCTCCTCCGGGGAGACGTCCTTCGGCAGGAAGCCGTAGGCGCCGGCCCGCAGCGCGGCGACGACGTACTCGTCCATGTCGAAGGTGCTCAGGGCCAGCACCCGGGACTCCGGCAGGAGCCGGGCCAGCTCCTCGGTCGCCTTGACCCCGTCGAGTACCGGCATCCGGATGTCCATGACCACCACGTCGGGCCGCAGGCGCTGCGCGAGGGCGACGGCCTCGGCGCCGTCCCCGGCCTCGCCCACGACCTCGAACTCCGGGTCGGGGGCCAGGATCAGTGCCAGGCCGCGGCGCACCAGCGGCTGGTCGTCGGCGATGAGTACGCGGATCACAGTTCCCGCTCCCCTCCCTCTCCCCCTCGTTCGTCGCCCGCCGGCCCGGACCCGGCCGGCAGGCGGGCCGCGACCCTGAAACCGCCGTCCCGCAGCGGGGCGGCTTCCAGGGTGCCGCCGTGCAGGGCGACTCGTTCACGCATTCCGATCAGACCGTACCCGGCGGGGGCGGCCGGGTGCTGCTCAGCCGGCTGCCCGCCCGTTCCGTCGTCGCGCACCTCCACGGTGACTTCGTCCGGGCGGTACGTCAGCCGTACCTCGGCCCGTGCCTCCGCCGCGTGCTTGCGGGTGTTGGTCAGCGCCTCCTGGACGATCCGGAACACGGTCAGCCCCACGGTCGGGGGCAGCGGCCGCACCGGTCCGTCCACGGTGAACTCGGTGTCCGTCCCGGCCTGCCGGGCTTCGGCGACGATGCGATCGAGGTCCGCCGCCCCGGGCTGCGGCGCCGGCAAGCCCTGCTCCGGTTCCTCCCCGGCCCGCAGTACGTCGAGCAACTGCCGCATCTCGCGCAGTGCCAGACGGCCGGAGCCCTCCAGCGTGACCAGGGCCTCGCGGGCCGTCTCGGGGTCGTGCGCCAGGTTGGCCCGGGCTCCGCCGGCCATCAGCTGCATGGTGGTGATGTGGTGGGCCACGATGTCGTGCAGTTCGCGGGCGATCCGGCGCCGTTCCTCGGCCACCGCCCGGTCGGCCAGCAGGACGCGGTTGGCCTCGACCTCGCGCTGCCAGCGGTTGGTGGCCACTCCCCCGGCGATGACCAGCGCGGCGGCCACCGCGTTGGCCGCGACGGCCCAGCCTGAGGGGAGCAGCGTTCCGCCCTGGCCCACCGACGGCATGGGCACGGTGGCGAGGAAGGCCGCGGCCACCACGGCGGGTCGGCTGAACCTGGCCACCGAGTAGAGGGCGACCACGAGGGCGAGGCCGAAGTGCGGTGACACCCCCGGGGTGGCCAGGTTGGGTACCACGCCCAGGGCCAGCACGGCCGCGAGCACGGCCGCCGGGTGGCGGCGCCTGGCCGGCAGGGCCAGTGCCGACGCCACGAGGGCGAGCGCGGCGCTCACCGCGAGGAACGGTCCCTCCGGCCGGCCGCCGACGGAGAAGCCCACCAGTTCCCCCGCGGCGATCCCGATGGCCAGCAGTGCGTCGTTGCGCGTCCAGAGCAGCCTCGCGGTGTCCTTGGCCATCGTTGCCGTTCCTCCCCCGTCGGCCGCCCCTCCCGGCCCGTGCCGGAGGCCGCGTACCGCCGTCCCTCGTGGTCCATTCTGGCAGCGGGGCCGGCCGGCGGCACCGGCCCGTGGGCGGAGGCCGGACCAGGACCCGGGTCC